>JANNRD010000104.1:0-11745 GCA_031401095.1 Acidobacteriota bacterium | reverse complement strand
GCCGAGCCCCAGCTCGGCTCGTGGCCGGTAGCGTACTCAAATAGCACCGTCCCTCGTGCGAGAGCGCTCCGAGATTGACACCCCACAAGCGGTGTAGTAGTTTGGCGCCGTTCGGGCGGATTTGCCCAGATTAACTCTCGGCCCAACTGAGGAGAAGTAGGCCTCTGCGTTCGATGAAGATCACATTGCCGGAGCGTGGACTGGAAGCGCTGTTCGGCCCCTACGACCAGAACATCAAATATCTGGAGTCACTGCTCAGCGTGCGGGTTGGAGCGCGCGGTGGCGAGCTCATGGTCGAAGGCGATGAAGCCGATGTCGCGATCGTCGATCGAATCCTCAAGGACTATAATCAACTCTTCGCCGAGGGCCGCGCTCCATCCGATAGCGAATTGCGTGCTGCGTTCAAGCAGATAGCCGAGGACCGCACCGCCTCCCTCCGCGAACTCTTCACGACTCAGAAGCAGATCAATCCGACTGGCCGCAAACCGGTCACCGCCAGGTCCCCCAATCAGCGCCTCTATCTCGAAGCGATAGAAGAATATGACATCGTCTTCGGGATTGGTCCCGCGGGCACCGGCAAGACCTTTCTTGCAGTCGCGATGGCCGTTCAATTCCTGCTCGCAAAACGCGTCAACCGGATCATTCTCGCTCGTCCTGCGGTCGAAGCGGGGGAAAAGCTGGGATTCCTTCCTGGCGATCTCCAGGACAAGGTAGACCCCTATCTCCGCCCTCTTTACGATTCGCTCTTCGATCTCATGGATTACGAGCGGGTCACCCGTTTCCTTGAGAAGCGAGTCATCGAGATCGCGCCGCTGGCGTTCATGCGGGGCCGCACGCTCGCCGATGCATTTATCATCCTCGACGAGGCGCAGAATACGACGTCGGAACAGATGAAGATGTTTCTGACCCGTATCGGTTTTGGCTCGAAGGCGGTAATTACGGGTGACGTCACCCAGATCGATCTGCCTTCAGGCCGGAAGTCAGGTCTCGTCGAGGCGGCGCGGGTTGTTCGTCGCATCGAGGGTATCTCCTTTATCGAGTTCAACGAAACGGACGTTGTGCGCCATCATCTCGTGCAGATGGTGATCAAGGCCTACGATGAGCACAGCAAGAAACTCAGCATCTGAGGCTCAGCCAAAGAAGGTCTCGGGCTCGCCGATTGAGGTCCTCAACCGGCAACGGCTTCATGAGATCGACCGGAAGGCAGCCTCCGTGCTCGGCCGCGCGGTCCTTGACCGATTGGGCCGTACCGAGGCGACGTTCGCGATCACTTTCATTCGTGACCGCAGGATGAGAGAATTAAATAGAAGGTTCCGCGATATCGATGCTCCGACTGATGTCTTGTCGTTTGCCTATCACGAGGGCGCGAGCGTCGATGAACCTCAGGAAGATCCGGCGCATCTCGGTGATCTCGTCATTTCGACGGAGACTGCAGCGAGATACGCCCGCAAGTTCTCGCTGGAGTTAGCGAGAGAGATCGAACATCTGGTGATTCATGGCACGCTTCATCTCGCGGGCTACGATCACGAAACTGACAATGGCGAGATGAACCGGCTGGAGCGGAGACTGCGCCGGGAGTTGCTGGAACATCCGCCGCGGTGAGCCATGGAATCTGAGATAGTCTTGACCGGCACTTTGATCCTGGTGCTGGTCATTTTCGCCACCGCCAAGAGCGCGCTTGATGAGTTAAGTGATGTCTCTCTTCGCCTTCTGACGAGCGAGAGCGAGGCAACTCCGAAAACTGCATTTCTCAGAGGCATCACCAGGCGCCATCATCGTTTCAGTTTTACGCTGACCTTCGGTATTCACATTTCGATCGCTTCGATCGCGATTCTCATCACCTCCCTTGCCTTCAGGATTCACGCTCCGCACTTCCTCTTGATCGCTTTTGCGGGAATGATTGTCACCGTCATTCTCTTCCGCCAGATAATTCCATTGCTGCTCACCCAGAATGACCCAGCGAGGACCTTTCTTCTGCTTCGCTATCCGCTGCGAATTGTCTACCCCCCGCTGAGCCTCATCGCGCACCCAATCTACCGCTACCTGCGTGGCCTGCAACGCGAGGATGAGCCCGAATCCGAGAAGTCCGATGAACACGACGACGACGACGACGAGTTGAAGGCTCTCATCGATGTTGGTGAGGAGGAAGGCATCCTCGAAGAAAGCGAAGGAGCGATGATTCAATCGATCATTCGCTTTAGCGATCGCAAGGTCGGTGAGGTCATGACGCCGCGTCCAAACATCGTTGCCATCGAGGCTGACGCATCCCTCGAGGCTGTTCGAGACCTCATGATCGAGTCGAAGTACTCACGTCTCCCGGTCTATCGCGACCAGCTCGACCATATCGAGGGGATCATCTACGTCCGGGACCTGCTGGCGTGCTGGGCGCATGGGACCGCCGACAAGACTGCGGTTGCTCTGGCTCGGCCAACTTACTTCGTGCCCGAGACCAAACCAACGGATGAGCTGCTCCGCGAAATGCAGAAGGCGAAGGCCCAAATGTCCATCGTCATTGATGAGTATGGTGGGTTGGCAGGCCTCGTCACCCTCGAAGATCTGATTGAAGAGATTGTTGGTGAAATCGAAGACGAGGATGAACCCGACCCACAGGCCGCTGAAGCCGACATCGTGACTGAGCCGGATGGAACCTACACTGTGCGTGGAAATGTCGAAGTCGGCAAGCTCGAGCGACTCTTTGAGACAGAACTCGCAGCCGATGACTTCACCACAGTCGCCGGCTTGGTCATCAATCAACTTGGGCATCTGCCCTCAGTCGGCGAGACGCTCAGCTTTCGTCATCTACACTTTGAGGTCCTGGAGGCCGACGAGCGACGAGTTGGCCGGATCCGTATTCAAGCGCAACAGTCATTCAACGACGCAGATCATGAGCCCGGTCATGAAATAGCCGGAAGCGTTGAGATGGGAAAGAACTAGCATGTCCGAAAAAGATGGAGGTGTCGCCGCCTCAGTTCAGACTGTGGAGGCAGGGCGACCGGGATCCGGGCAGGACGCCGCCCAGGAGTTGAGTCCCATTGGGGCCGGAGTTGAGAGGCCACGAGATTTCCGTACTGGGTTTGTTGCACTCATCGGTCGACCCAATGCAGGCAAATCAACTCTTCTCAACACCCTCGTGGGCGAACACATCGCTGCCGTTTCGGCGAAGCCTCAAACAACGCGGACGCGGATCCTAGGGATCATTAACCGACCTGCCGGACAATTGATATTCGTCGATACGCCCGGGATTCATAAACCTGGCTACGCACTCAACCGCCGCATGATGGGTATTGTCGCCGAGGCGATCTCGGTCGTCGACGTCATCCTGCTGATGCGCGATGCGACCTCATCGCCCGGCTCGGGGGATCGTTTCACGCTTGATCTGATAAGGGGCTCCGACAAGCCAACATTCCTGCTCCTCAACAAGATCGATTTGCTGAAGGATAAGAGAGAGCTCCTGCCGATGATCGATCACTATCAGCGGGAGCACTCCTTCGCCGAGATCATCCCGATCTCCGCGCGAACTGCCGATGGACAGGAGTTGCTCATCAGCAAACTGATCGAGTTGCTCCCGGTTGCCGATCCGCTCTATGAATCGGACCTCTTCACGGATCAGCCTGAGCGTGCGCTCGCCGCGGAACTTGTGCGCGAGCAGATTCTTGCGCAGACAGGAGAGGAACTTCCTTTCGCGACCGCGGTGAGGACCGAGAACTGGCGCGAGGAACCTGATGCGACAGAGATCCACTGCATCATCTACGTCGAGCGTGAATCTCAGAAACCAATCGTCATTGGCCGCGGCGGATCAAAGCTGAAGGAGATCGGGACGCGCGCGCGACGAGCGATCGAGAACATCCTCGGTCGGCACGTCCGTCTGCATCTCTTTGTTCGAGTTCAACCGAACTGGCGGAACGATGAACGAACACTGGATGAGCTGGGCATCGCAGAGCGCCAATGAGAGTTTGGCATGCACTTGAACTCGAGATAGCCCGTGTCGCTGAAGCGACGATTAATGCGCACTTGTGGACGGCCGGCACCACTGGAATCGAGATCTCCGAGGACACCCCGGAGGTCATGACGCTGCGCTCCTGGTTTGAAGCCAAGCCCAATGAGACCGGGATTCGTGAGCAGATCGAGCGCGCCCTCGACGCTGCAGGTCTCCCAAGCTGCGCGTTGCGCAGTCTAAAGAGCCTTGAAATCGCCGACCAGGACTGGCTTGCGGAATGGAAGAAGGGGTACGAGCCCGTCGAGATTGGGGAGCGGCTCCTGATTGCACCGTCGTGGAAACGTGATCAGGTGCGGCAGTCAAGCCGAATCGTCGTTGAGATTGATCCGGGAATGGCCTTTGGCACTGGGACGCACGAGACAACGCGCGGATGCCTTGAGCTGCTCGAGCGTTACTGGCGCGGGGGTTCCTTGCTCGACGTCGGGACTGGGACGGGAATTCTGTCGATAAGTGCCGCGAAGCTCGCTCCTGACTCACGCGTCGTCGGCTTCGATGTCGACCCTGAAGCGGTCGCGGTCGCTGAAGAGAATGCCGCGATCAATGGGGTCGAGGACCAGATTGTTCTCGAGGTGAACCGGCTCTCGGCGTTCCACGGGCAGCAGTTTGATCTGGTACTCGCCAATTTGACGGCGGACGTCCTGGTACCGTTGGCCGACGACTTTGCCATGGTTGTCCGCCCCGCTGGATTACTGATCGCCTCCGGAATTCTTCTCGAACAACGCGGAGACGTTGTCGAGGCCCTCGTCATGACAGGCTTTGAGGTCGTCGAAGCAAAACCCGACGGGGAGTGGATAACTCTCGCCTTGCGACTGCGTGGGTAAGCAGGGCTTCAAACCAGGGATTCCAGAACGCTCAGGCCACTGGGAGACTCGCCCATATGGGTCACCGATTCTTCGCACCACCAGACCAGATTTCCTCGCCCGTCATTTTTCTCGCAGCCGATGAAGCGCACCATCTGACCAAGGTCCTGAGAATAGGCGCCGGTGCGCTCGTTCGCGTTTTTGATGGTGAAGGCCGTGAATACGAATGTCAGGTCGAGGTCGCCGCGCGGAGCAGGGTCGAATTGGCGATTCTCAGGGAGCTCGTCGATCGGGTCGAGACACCGCTCCACCTGACCCTGGCGCAGGCCCTCATCAAGAGCGACAAATTCGACTGGGTGACGCAGAAGGTAACTGAACTCGGTGTTAGTCGCATCATCCCACTAGTGACTACTCACAGCGAGGTATTGCGATCCGAGGAACATGGCGAGAAGCGGATCAAGCGCTGGGAGCGAATTTCGCTGGAAGCCCTCAAACAGTGCGGGCGACGGCGGCTGGTCGAGATTGCACAGCCAATGAGTTGGGAACAGTACCTGACAAGTGAATCGAGCGCGGTCAGGGTTGTTCTCGCGGAGCGTGGTGGCCGCACGCTCGGCTCGGTCGCGGCTGAAATGCTCGCCCCCCCGGAGTCGGTCAGTCTCGCGATTGGACCTGAGGGTGGTTGGGATGAGCGTGAGATTGAAATGGCAACGGCGCATGGAGTGGTGCCAGTCCATCTCGGTCCGCGGATTCTACGAACCGAGACCGCCGCGATAGCAGCAGCAACCCTCGTCCAGTTCCTTTTCGGCGATCTCGGCGAAGCATAGATTGAAAAAGCGGGTCGACCCTTTCATCGTTGTGCTTTCTCTGCGTCTCTCTGGCTCCGTGGTTGTTCAGTTAGGAAGATGGCGAACCACAGAGACACTGAGACACTGAAGAGGCACAGAGAACAATTGGGGCCATCAGGATCACTTTGCTCACCCGAGCAACCTCGTGGCATCCTTGGCAAAGTAGGTAAGAATGATGTCGGCGCCGGCGCGTTTGATTGAAATGAGGCTTTCCATCATGACGCGCTCTTCATCGATCCAGCCAAGATGGCCGGCGGCTTTGATCTGCGCGTACTCGCCGGAGACCTGGTACGCGGCAATCGGTAGTGTATATCGATCGCGAGCTGCGCGGATGACATCGAGAAAAGGCAATGCCGGCTTGACCATGAGCATATCCGCGCCCTGCTCGACATCGAGATCCGCCTCACGCATCGCTTCGCGGACGTTCGCCGGATCCATTTGATAGCCGCGTCGATCGCCAAACTGTGGCGCACTGCCGGCCGCCTCGCGAAATGGACCATAGAACGCGGATGCGTATTTGATCGCATATGACAAGATCGGCACCTCAGTGAGACCGTCAGCATCGAGAGCGTAGCGGATCGCACCGACCATCCCATCGATCATTCCCGAGGGGGCGATGACGTCTGCGCCAGCGTGCGCCTGGCTGAGAGCCGTCTCCGCGATCAACGCGAGAGTCCGATCATTAGACACTTCGCCATCCTCGATCAATCCGCAATGACCGTGCGAGGTGTACTCGCAAAGGCACGTGTCGGCAACGATGAGCAGGTCCCTGACTTCGCGTTTGAGCGCCCTGATCGCTTGTTGGGTGATGCCTTCTCTCGCAAACGCCTCGCTTCCCATCTCGTCCTTTTGATCTGGCAGACCAAAGACGATGACCGAGTTGATCCCGAGACTCCTCGCGCTCTCAGCTTCTTTGACAAGCTCATCGATGGAGAGATTGAAGACTCCCGGCATAGATCGGATTTCGCGCCGCACGCCTTCGCCCGAGCAGACAAAAAGGGGGTAGACAAAGTCGGCCGGGCTCAGTCGCGTTTCGCGCACCAGCGACCTCAATGACGCCAGGCGCCGCAGCCTCCGTGGACGATGAATCATCTGGTCCATCAAGTCTCCTCAGGAAAGCGACTGGCGCCTGTGTTCTCGGCTCATGCGGTCTGGCTCCCGCTCGCCTGGCGATAAAACTCGGTGATCTGCGCGACCACGTAATGCTGCATCTCAGCTGTCAACTCTGGGTAGATCGGGAGTGACAACACTTCCCCCGCAGCGACCTCTGAAACGGGGAAGTCGCCAACTGCATGACCCAGATACGAGAAGCACTCCTGAAGATGAAGCGGGACTGGATAGTAGACTTCCGAACCAACACCGGCCGCCTTCAAATACGCGATGAGTGAGTCTCGCTCCGGACAGCGAATCGTATATTGATTGTAGATATGCCGGCAACTCGCGTCTTTGCCGGGCGCAACGATCCCGCGAAGGCCTGCGTCAGCAAACAGGCTGTCGTATCGCGCTGCATTGCAACGTCTAGCCTCGGTCCACGCTTCGAGGTGCTTCAACTTGACGCGCAAAATCGCGGCCTGCAGTGCATCAAGACGGCTGTTGATACCGACAACGTGGTGGTAGTACTTCGGCTCCATGCCGTGAACACGGAGGATGCGCAGACGGGCCGCCAGACCCTCATCCTCAGTCGTCACCAGACCAGCGTCGCCCGCTCCGCCAAGGTTCTTGGAAGGAAAGAAGCTGAAGCAACCGATCGTACCCATCGTCCCGGCAGAGCGACCACGGTAGCGAGCACCAATGGCCTGAGCGGCATCCTCAATGACAGGAAGTTTATGCCTTGCCGCGATCTCAAGAATCGAGTCCATCTCGGCACACTGACCGAAGAGATGGACCGGCATGATGGCGCGCGTGCGCGACGTCATCGCTCTCTCAATCAGCGCGGGATCCATGTTGAAGTCGTGAGGTCGTACATCGACAAAAACCGGTTTCGCGCCAAGCCGAGCGATAGCTCCTGCGGTGGCAAAGAAACTGTAAGAGACGGTGACCACCTCGTCACCTTCCCCGATGCCGAGGGCCATGAGCGCAAGAAGGAGGGCATCAGATCCTGAGGCGCAACCGATCGCAAAGCGCGCCTCGCAATAGGATGCAACTTCGTGCTCGAATCGCTCAACTTCGGCGCCCAGGATGAATTGCTGGCTCTCGAAGACACTCTCGACGACAGCCCTTACCTGATCGCGAATGGTAGCGTACTGCGCCTTGAGATCGAGAAGCGGGACTTTCATGTGCGCCTATCCATTGTTCGAAGGTCGGCGATTCTCGAAGGTGCTGCTGGGCGCCGTGCCCGAGCGGGCGAGAGCGGCATGCAAGAGGGATTAATCGAGGGCGTGAAACAACGCAATGGCGCGCCGACCCCTTCAAAAGGGACATTCGGCGCGCCAATCTTCACCAACTCGAGGTGACGTTAGGGCCGGAAGCCCGAAACAACAATCGAGGTTGGGGTGACATTGTCTGCCGCGGCGGCAGCGATGATAACACCGACTGCTCCACCGACACCGGCAATGATCAGGGCTGCCATCGCACCCGAGCTGAGCTTCTTCGATTGACTCTCAGTGAGAAGCCGCGCGCAACGTGGAGCCTGGCTTGCCTGAGTCCCGACAGCCACTTCCTGGCCGGCAGCGACCGACTCGACCTTGCTTCCTGAAGTCACCTTAGCACCGCTTCGGCTCGAGCCAACACGTGTGTTGCCGCAGGAAACATCAACCGTCAAAGCACTCGCCTGACTCCCGTCAGAAGTGGCGATCCCATCGGCAGTCGCGAGAGATACCGCAATACCCGTTGGAGCGTTGACAACCGCGCGACCTGAAAGAAGATTGCCACCAATCGTCCCATCAGTGTAGCGCAGGGTCAATTCAGTATCCGGACCGAGCTCGATCCGGCCAAGCTTGCCAAGATTGATCGCGGCGGCGCCATTGCTTGACGTCTTGATCTTGCTATCATTGAAAACCGTCGCACCCGAGATGGCGGACGTCCCATTGATCGTCGCCGAACCGACCACCGACAGCTCACCACCAGCGCTACCCGATTTTGTTGCCGTCTGTGCGAGGACTGACGTTGCCCCCAAGCTATAGAATCCGCTGACCGACAGCATCAACACAACCGACAGCACCTTCCGCAACATATTTGGCTTACGACTCATCATGGTTCCTCCCGTTAGCGAAAAAAAAGAAATACGCTACACACGCCTTCTCCGAGGCGCTCTTGCTGCCTTGTTACCTTTTTTCAATGGCTCGACCAACCCCGGAGAACGGGGCAATCCGGTTGATAACTTCACCGCGGCCGGTCGTCTCAAACCTACTAGTCGACCTTTGTCTTTTGCCGATCCGTTCCGGATCAGTTCCCGTGGAATCTAGTCGAAGCAATTTTTACCCTAAATGCCTCGGGGTGTCAACCCACAATCCCGCCTAAAGCTCAGGCTGCTGAGCCCTTTCCGTCAGTCGCCCCCTCTCAGGAGCTGCCGATACCATGCGATCGTCCGCTCCAGCCCAATCGACACCGGAACGGTCGGCTCCCAGCCGAGCAGTGCCTTCGCTCGCGAAATGTCGGGCTGACGCGTCTTAGGGTCATCCTCCGGCAGCGGACGTCGCTCGATCGGGCTGCTACTGCCCGTCAACCTGAGGATCAATTGGGCAAACTCGAGGATCGTCAATTCCACCGGATTGCCTATATTGACGGGCACATTGCACTGCGCATCCATCAATCGACGGACCCCGGCAACAAGGTCGTCAACGTACTGAAAACTTCGCGTCTGCCGCCCATCACCAAAGACGGTCAGCGGATCTCCCTTCAACGCCTGGTTGATAAAAGTCGGCACCACGCGGCCATCGTCAACGCGATTCCGCGGGCCATATGTGTTGAAGATGCGAACAATCCGGACATCGAGTTGATGCTCGCGGTGATATGCCATGGCCAGCGCTTCGGCAAACCGCTTGGCCTCATCATAGACCCCGCGCGGCCCGATCGGATTGACGTTTCCCCAGTAGCTTTCCGGTTGTGGATGAACGAGCGGGTCCCCATACACTTCGGACGTCGAGGCGAGCATGAATTTCGCGCCCTTTGCCTTTGCGACACCGAGGGCATTGTGAGTCCCGAGCGCCCCAACCTTCAGTGTCTGGATCGGAAGCTTGAGATAATCGACCGGGCTCGCGGGACTGGCAAAATGTAGAACCCAGTCAATGGAGCCGGTGACGTGGATGTGCTGGCTGACGTCGTGATGAATAAACTCAAACTGAGGATTGCTCCGGTGTCCGGAGACGTTCGCCAGATTCCCCGTCACCAGATTGTCCATCGCCACAACCTCGTGACCGTCACCAAGCAGATAATCGGTCAGATGGCTGCCGACAAACCCGGCCCCGCCTGTGATCAGAATGCGCATTTCCTTTGCCTTGCTCCCGTCCTTGCACTGACTCGTCCGGCTCGTCCGTTCCGCCCGGATCAACGAGTCTATCTTCCAATGCCGCGATACTTGAACCCTGCGGCCTCGACGGCTTCCCCATCAAGCATGTTTCGACCATCAATCATGAGGCGATTATTCATGACCTCGCCCAGACGCTGCAGATCGACCTGGCGGAACTGCTCCCATTCGGTGACAACGACCAGCGCGTCACACTCGCGGGCCAGCGCAATCGGGTCCTCTGCGTACTCGACCTTGAGCTGCGGGTGCTGCTTGCGGCAGGCTGGCATCGCGACCGGGTCAAAGACTCTGACGCGCGCGCCCATGGTGATCAATTGCTGCGCGATCTCAAGCGCCGGCGCATCTCGGAGGTCGTCAGTGTCTGGCTTAAAGGCGAGTCCGAGCAAACCGATTGTCCGGCCTTTGATGATCTTCAGCGTCTCTTGCAGCTTCTGCACCGCGACCTG
Organism: Acidobacteriota bacterium; assembly: GCA_031401095.1. Lineage (GTDB taxonomy): Bacteria > Acidobacteriota > Blastocatellia > RBC074 > RBC074 > JANNRD01. The sequence continues at coordinate 1,192 of JANNRD010000104.1, read as the reverse complement.
GCGCTGGCGGCGATTGACCTCAACCGTCGATCTCAACAGGCTTGGTTCATAGCTGTACTCCTGTGCGATATCGATCAGGGCGGCAACGTCCTTGCCAAAACACGAGCCTCCCCAACCCACTCCGGCATTGAGGAACCGCGGTCCGATGCGATCGTCCAAACCGAATCCACGGACTACCTCCTTGATATCGGCCCCGACACGTTCGCAGATATTGGCAATCTCATTCGCGAAACTGATCTTCGTTGCGAGGAACGCATTGGCCGCGTATTTGATCATCTCAGCGGATGCGAGATCCGTCGTGACAACAGGGACAGCGGTCAACCCGGCCGGGCGAGGCGCGGCTGATGGAGCCGTAAAGGTCTGCTCGATGATCGGCTCGTAGAGTGCACGCAACCGCTCAGTTGCAAACTGGTTTGCAGCGCCGATCACAATGCGATCAGGATAGAGCGAATCCCGAACGGCCGAACCCTCTCGCAGGAATTCCGGGTTGGATGCAACGAGGAAGAGATTATCGGGCCCACCGTCAGCCGGTCGAGGCGACCAGGGAGCGACGGCACGTCCATCGGCTTGAGGGCTCTCCGATGCTTCGCGGACGAAGGCGGGGTTCTCGTTGAGTCCTTTCTTGATGAGCATCTCAACCCAATTCCCGGATCCAATCGGAACCGTTGATTTGTTGACGATGACGCGTCTTCGTGAGCCCTCAAGCGCTCTGCCAATCTCTCGCGCGACAGTCTCAACAGCTGAGAGATCCGGTCCCCCGCTCGCGAGTGGCGGTGTGCCGACTGCGATGAAGACGATCTCTGACTCACCGACTGCTCCGGTCAAATCCGTCGAGAACCGCAGGTTCCTCCGCTGCAGCCCACTGGCGATCAATCCCTCAAGACCGGGTTCATAGATCGGTGAACACCCTTCCCGCAGCATTTCGATCTTGCCTTCATCGATGTCAACACAGACGACGGAATGTCCGAGATATGCCAGACAGGTACCTGTCACCAACCCGACGTACCCGGTTCCAATAACGCAAACTTCCAAAGCCAGCTACCTCCGCGCCCGCGACTGCGCCGATCGCCAAAGCCGTTCAGCGATTTCGTTCAAGAAGATGAACCGATTCGACGACCCTCGCCTCTTTCCCATCGTGAACGGCAAAGCGGCCACCCTTCCAGAGAACCGCGCCACCATACTCGCCGGCCTT
>JANNRD010000103.1:0-22776 GCA_031401095.1 Acidobacteriota bacterium | reverse complement strand
GGAGGTCGGCAGCACGGACGATCAAGTTCAAGCCGTCGAGGGGGACGCCGGGTGTCTCGCAGGTGAGCTGCACGCCGCGTTCTGCTTCGGAAAAGGTCAGGGTGTCAAAGAGGCTGACAGTCTGAAGCACCGTCCGAACTTCGTGATAGCCATCCGGCCGGCGCCCGAGAACCTCGAGAGTCCAGTTGATCTTCGCGAATGATGGGACTGTAATGGCCATTGGTATTGCCAAAGCGGACAATGCTAGGAGAGTCGAGTTCAGATAGTCAAACGCACGGCGGGAAAGAATTGGGGCCCTGAAGCATGCCGATCAACTCGTCGACTGAATCCTCTCGCACGGTGAGACGCACATACGCGGCATTCTCCGCTCTGATTTGTGCCTGGATACTTGCCTGGATGGTGAAGGTCTATCTTCTTGATCCCCACACCGAGTGGCTCACAATCAGCGGTGGCAGTTTCATCTATTGGACAATTGCAAAAGTACTCATCTGGGTACTGCCAGCGCTGTGGCTCATTAGAAGCTCACACCGTAGTCTCAGGGAGGTACTCAACTTCTCCAATTGGAAGGGGTGGCTGGGGTGGGGGGGAGGACTCGGGTTCGTCATTGCCTTGATCAACTTCATCCCCAGGTATCTGCGAGGGAACCACATACTTTCGACAGAATTCAGCATTCCGCTTCTCAATGTCCTGGCCATCGCGCCGATCTTTGAAGAACTTCTGATGCGCGGCGCGATACTTGGCGGCCTGCGACGAGGATATTCGTTCTGGGCTGCCAACATTGTGTCCGCGCTCATGTTCGTCGTGTTGCATTTGCCCGGCTGGTACTTCATTGGGACGCTCGTCGAGAACCTCAAGAGGCCTGTTGGCGGGGCATTCTCCATATTTCTCCTTGGGCTTGCATTCGGGTATGTGGTCCATCGCAGCCGTTCTGTCATCGCAGGTATGCTGGCGCACTTCTTGAATAACCTGTCATAAGACCTCGCCACCAGGTAGCGTTGAGATCATTGAGACACCTTGCTAGCATCTGAGAACGTGACACTGACTGAGGAGTGAAAAATGATCGTCCGTGGTGTGCTTGTCGTGGCTCTGGCTGCCCTGCTGCCCCTCCCCCAGCAGCCGCAGAACCCGTCTCCGATGGTCGAGCACACGCGCGCTCATCCGCGGCTCAAGCAGGAGGCCCCCAGCGGCCGTCGCGAGACCCTCGAACTCGGCACCCTCTTCCTTCCGGCGAAGCTCAAACTAAAGAGCCCGACCCCGCTGCTCGTCTTTTTTCACGGAGGACGTTGGCTTCCCGAGGTCGCTGCAGCCCAATCCGGTGGCACAGCCGTCATCTCGATTCAGATCGGAGTTGGCTCCGGAACCTACGTCAAGGCCTTCGAAGACCCGGAACGCTTCGGCAAACTGCTCTCCGAAGCTGAGTCAAAGGCGGGAGTAAAATTCGGCCCGGTGACTCTTGGCGGATGGAGCGCTGGCTGCCAGTCAGTACGCGAGATTCTCAAGACTCCACGATATTACGATCTGGTCGCGCGCATCCTTCTGATCGATGGCATCCATGCCGGCTATGTTGGCGGCAAACCCGGCCCACAAGAGTCCCAGATCGAAACGGAGAATCTCGCCATCTTCGTCCAGTTCGGGCGCGATGCAATAGCCGGCAAGAAGCAGATGATCGTCACTCACTCAGAGATCTTCCCAGGCACGTTCGCGAGTACCACGGAGACTGCTGACTACCTTGTCGCGCAACTGGGACTCAAGCGGCGGCCAACGGTCAAGTGGGGGCCGATGCAAACACAGCAACTGAGCGAGGTGCGCCAGGGAAGATTCCTGCTCATCGGCTACGCTGGCAATTCCGCACCGGATCATGTCGATCAGCTTCATTCGCTTCCCGACTATCTCCGCTGGCTCAACTGAGTCACTCGCCCACGAAGTATCCCGGTGGCGATTCCGCCGAGGTATTCTGTGATATTCTTCGCGAATGGCGCGTCCGAGCGAAACACCGATGCTCTTCTCCGACCTCGAGAAGAACAGCTCATTGCCTGAGGGAGTCGATCCGCGCGCACCGCTCGCTGAGCGCGTGCGACCGCGCACCCTTGATGAGTTTATCGGCCAGGATCATCTGATCGGTCCGGGAAAACTGCTTCGTCGACTGGTCGAAGAAGACCGCCTCGCATCGCTCATCCTCTGGGGACCTCCCGGTACCGGCAAGACGACTCTCGCGCGCTTGATTGCCGCCACAACCGCGGCGCGTTTTGTCCCATTCAGTGCCGTCACGTCCGGCATCAAAGAGATTCGACAAGTTATGGCTGACGCGGCGGGCGCCCGCGACAGGGGGGGGCGCCGGACTGTTCTCTTTGTCGATGAGATCCATCGCTTCAATCGTGCTCAACAGGACGCCTTCCTCCCTTACGTTGAAAACGGGACCATCATCCTCGTTGGAGCGACGACCGAGAATCCGTCGTTTGAGGTCAACTCAGCTCTGCTCTCGCGGCTCAAGGTGTTCGTGCTCAACCCTCTCTCGGAGGATGAGGTCGTCCGGATCCTCCGTCAGGCCCTGGCCGATGAAGAGCGAGGCCTTGGCGGCAAGAAAGTAGAAATCGGTGAGATCGATTTGCGTCTTCTCGCTTCGTTGACCGGCGGAGATGCGCGGATCGCCCTCAACACCCTTGAACTCGCGGTCGCATCCGCTCTGCAAACCGCAGACGGCCTGCGCCCCATTCGCGATGTGGATCTCCAGGAGGCTTTGCAACGTACTTCAGCACTCTATGACAAGACCGGGGAACAGCATTACAACCTCATTTCGGCGTTTATCAAGTCGATCCGTAATTCTGATGTTGACGCGACCCTCTATTGGCTGGCGCGAATGATTGAGGGCGGCGAGGACCCGATGTTCATCGCGCGGCGGATCGTTCATCATGCTTCTGAGGATGTTGGACTCGCCGACCCCCAGGCGCTCGTGCTTGCGGCGGCGGCAGCGCAAGCGACGCACCTGATTGGGTTACCAGAAGCACGACTGGCGCTTGCAGAAGCAGCCGCCTATCTGGCTCGGGCACCCAAATCGAATCACGTCTACCTCGGCTATGAGGCTGCAGCCGAGGATGCGCGTCAGACGCAGAGTGAGCCTGTGCCTCTGCACCTGCGCAACGCACCAACCAAACTCATGAAGAATCTCGGGTACGGGCGCGACTACAAATACGCGCATGATTTCGAAGAGAAACATGCCGAGATGGACTGTCTGCCGGAAAAACTAAAGGGAAGGAAGTACTTCGGGGATTAGCCGAAACACTCTCATATGCCAGCTCAATTCGATCTAGTTGGGAAGGTCGCCATCGTCACTGGTGCAAGTTCGGGCATTGGCCGGGCCACTGCCATAACGCTTGCGCGAAACGGTGCGGCGGTGGTTGTCAATTACCTCAATAACGCAGTTGGTGCCGAGGAGACGGTTGCTGAGATTCGCGCGCTGCGGCGGAACGCAGTCGCAGTTCGCGCTGACGTGACACGCCGTACCGAGATTGTTGCCATGGTGGCAGAGACGCTTGAGAACTTTGAGCGGATCGACATCCTCGTCAACAATGCCGGCAGTGCTATCCAGTTGACCTCGCTCGAGGAATGCACTGAAGAGCTGTGGGATGCAGTCATGGCGGTCAATTTGAAGGGCGTCTTTCTCTGCAGCCAGGTGATCACTCCGCATTTCAAACGTCAGCAGAGCGGGCGCATCATCAACGTCTCTTCTCTTGCAGCTGATCTCGGAGGTGCCGGCGGGCTGCTTGCATATGCAGCGTCGAAGGGTGGCGTCAACTCATTGACAAAAGGGCTGGCGCGCGAACTTGCGCCTTCAGGCGCGACCGTCAACGCGGTCAACCCCGGAATCATCCAGACTCCCTTTCACCAGAAGTTCGCCCGGCCAGAAAAGGTAGATGAGATCATCAGGACTACTCCTCTCGGTCGTGCCGGTCGTCCTGAAGAAGTAGCTGAACTGATTGCTTACCTCGCATCGGACGACGCTGGTTTCATGACCGGCGAGATCATCAACATTGACGGCGGCCGGTGACCCCTCGCGAAGGAAGAGAGAGCGGAACACACCGAATCCGCGTTGGATTTGTTTTCCGTCTTCCCTTTTATTCCGGATGTTCCGTTGTTTCGCTAAGGCAACGGCACCCCAGTCAACCGAAAGGGCAACTTGACGACGGAACGTGGGGTCATGAGAAAGAGCTTGATCTGGGTCGTCGCTGGCAGCTTCTCTGCGAACTCGTAGAGCATCGTCCGTTCTTCGCCTCCCATGGTTGTCCGACCCTGATGGCTGACCTCCTTCCCACTGGCGTCCCGGAACTCGATTCCGACTAACTGTTTCTTTGGATCGTTGACCTGAATGGCAATGCCGTTTTCGCCCATTTCTGTCATCGCGCCGAAGAGACCGCCAAAGATCTTCATCAAGCCACCCGCCAGGGCCTCTCCGAGGTCCGCCTCCGGCGCGCCGCCCTCTGCGATCTTCTTCTTTTTCTCTTCCTCGAAGGCCTTCTTCAGTTTCTCCTCTTCTGCCTTGCGCCGTGTCTGATACTGCTCATTATTCCAGATCGAGATCTCGATGCCTGCGGCCTTGAGGCCCGGATCGACGAATGGATGACCAACCGCGCGACCCAGATCAGGGACTGTCACAATCGCGGCCGGGTCTCGCTTCGGGACAAAAAGCTCGAGCGTGCCTGAGATCTCCTGGACTGCGAGGGCCTGACGAGAAGGGTTCTTCAACTCAAGTTCAACCTTGATTGTCGATTTGTCCGATGAGTCGACCTCCTTGAACTCCTTCTCCTTCTCCTTCTCCGGGATCAAGTCCTTGCCGGTTTCATCGACGGCCTTCGTCACCAGCACGCGGATTCCCTTGGCATCAGTCAGAATCTCGCCGACAACCTTCATCTCGACTTCGAGCTTGTTAAAGAAACCGTCGGTCCTCCGCGTATCCTTGACTTCTCCAGGCATGACGCGAACTTGCGCAGTCACCGCGCCAGCCAAAAACGCAACAACCAGTAATGTCAGCATCAGGGTCGTCATCAATTGGTTCGTCAATCTTGCTCGTGGGCTCACGCATCCTCCTTGGACACCAGGGTTAGTTGATCCTCCGCCGGACCTCGTTGAAAGTGCTCGACAATTCGTTCAGCCTGCTTCTGACCGACGAATGGCCTGAGTTCTGCGACCGTTGCCGTAGCGACTTGTCTCAGACTGCCAAAGTTCCTCAGCAGTCGATCCTTCAGCTTCTCTCCGATACCCGGGATCGCCGTCAGTTCGGAGTTAAAGTCGCGCATGGCGCGTTTGTGCCGGTGATAGGTGACAGCGAAGCGATGAGTCTCGTCACGAACTCGCTGAATCAACCGCAGGACCGGAGAGGACTGTTCGAGAACAATCCTCTCGTCTTCCCTTCCCTTGACCAGCAGGTGCCCTATGTCCGAGTGTCGGCCCCGCGGCTTGACGATGCCGACAAGCGGAAGGTCCCCCAGCCCCAGACCGTGAAGAGCGGCTGCCGCAGCGGAGAGCTGCCCCTTACCCCCATCGATAAAAACAACATCGGGGAGAGGCTTTTCTTCGCGCACGAGACGAGAGTACCGGCGGCCAACTGCCTCGTTCATCGACGCGAAATCGTCCTGTCCCTCGACAGATCTGATTGCAAACTTCCGGTAATCTGCCCTCTTCATGAGGCCTTCCTGGCAAACAACCATGGCCGCAACATTCTCAGACCCCTGAATATGCGAGATATCAAACGACTCGATCCGATGCGGATAACACGGCAATCCGAGAACCTCCTGCATTTCACTAAGGACCATCGTCAGATCGGGTTTGATGACGCGAAACCGCTGGTCGAATCCAAGCTTCGCGTTCTTTTCGACAAGGTCTATCAGCTCCCTCTTCTTCCCTCGTTGCGGATCCAAAATGTGGACTCGCCGACCTCGCCTGACGGACAACGCCTCTTCGAGCAACTCGCGATCATCCCAGTCGACGGGAACGTGGATCTCGAGGGGAACGTAGTTTCCCGTCGCATAGTACTGTTCAAGCACTGAACCGAGAAACTCCCCGGGGTTAAATCCCGCAACGGGAATATCCTCCCAATAGAACTCACGTCTGCCGACAATCTTCCCATCTCTCATGGTAAAGAGCTGGAGGGCGAGTTGGTGCGCGTCACGATAGTAACCGAAAATATCAATCTCGGATTCCGGCAGACCTGTCATCTTCTGCTGCTCACCCAGAGCGCGCACCGTTCGCAGCAGATCGCGATACTTCGCTGCCTGCTCGAAATGGAGTTCCTCGGAGGCGACGCGCATGCGCGCCTCCAGTTCCAATGATAGCTCGCTGGCCTTGCCCTCGAGGAGGAGCTTCACGTCCTCAACAGCCTCGCGGTACAGCTCCGGCGTGCAGAGGTCCTTCTGACACGGACCGAGGCAGCGTTTGATCTGGTACTCCATGCAGGGACGGCCGGCGCGCTTGTATATTTCATAGACCTCGTCCGAGCAGGAACGGAGCTGAAACTCCCGATTGACCAGGGTTACCGTCTTGTCCGCGAGAGCTCCTGGCAAGTAGGGTCCATAGTAGAGCCCTCCATCCTTCTCGACCCGACGAGTCTTGTGAAGCCGTGGGAAGGTTTCTGTGACTGTCAGCTTCAGATGGGGATACTGTTTATCGTCCTTGAGGAAGAAATTGTAGCGCGGTTTGTGCAGCTTGATGAGGTTGGCTTCGAGAACGAGCGCTTCCACTTCAGTATCCGTCACAATGAAGTCAAAATCCCGGATGCGCGCGACCAGTTCCTGCGTCTTCGGATCCATCGTCCGGGCACTCTGAAAGTACTGGCGGACCCGATTGCGGAGGCTCTTCGCCTTGCCAATATAGATGATTTCACCCTTGGCATTCTTGTGGAGATAGCAGCCCGGCTCGACCGGCAGCATCTGCAACTTCTCGTCCAACGTCATCCGTCAAAAGTAGCGCAGTTTGGGTTTTTGCGCTACAGTTCAGGCCATGCGATTCGCGAAGACGCTCCCTTTGCACAGCGAATTCGATGTCATCGGATTCGGATTGAATGCGGTCGATCATCTGGTGACGGTCCCGCGTTTTCCGGCTTTCAATACCAAGACGAGACTTACTGGCCATCTGCAAATGACCGGCGGACAGGTCTCTTCAGCCATGGTCGGAGTCAGGCGGTTGGGGTTGAGCGCGACCTACATCGGCAAGGTCGGCGACGATCACGAAGGCAGACTGCTTGTCGAGTCGCTCGAAACGGCGGGCGTCGATTGCGAGCATGTGATTGTTTCCTCGAATGCGAGAACGCAGAGCGCGGTAATCATCATTGAACAATTTTCTGGTGAGCGTACCATTCTCTGGCATCACGATGACGGCACTCGAATTTCCCCCGAAGAAATCACGCGAGAGATGATCGCTCGCGGTCGCGTCCTTCACCTGGACGGATTTGACACCAAGGCCGCGATTCGGGCTGCCACCTGGGCCCGCGAGGCCGGGATGCCGGTGACCATCGATCTCGATACTACCTATCAGGGAATAGACGATCTGCTGCCACTCGTCGACTTCCTCATCACCTCGCAGGGCCTTGCCAACGAATTGACTGGTCTCATGGATGAGCATCAAGCGCTGAGGATCCTTCACGAACGCTACGGTTGCTACTTTGTCGCGATGACGCAGGGCGCGCGCGGCGCTCTCGCCTACGTCGAGGGCGAGTTCTTCGCCTCGAATGCGTTTCGCCCGCCGGTCCTTCGCGACACGACTGGTGCCGGGGACGCGTTTCGCGCTGGATTTATTTATGGTCTCGTCAAGGGTCTCTCCGTTGAAGAGACACTGCGCGCCGCAAACGCCGTCGCTGCCCTGCAGTGCCGGGAAATTGGGGCTCGCGCGGGTCTCCCAAATGAAACAGAACTGCAACAGTTTCTTGCTGGCGACGAGGTGAATTGATCCGTAGCGGCTCAGTGGTTGTGCTCTCGCGTGGGCTCCTTATTCTTCGCGGGAGCGCGGGACCTCGACAATCCTATTGCCAATCTACTACATTGCACGGTTGGATTACGTTCTGAAAAAGGAGTAGAGCATTGTTACGTGCCGGAATCGTCGGTCTACCCAATGTCGGCAAATCGACCCTCTTCAATGCGTTGACCGCAACCCGCGGGGCAGAGAGCGCAAACTACCCATTTAGCACGACCGGAGTAAATGTCGGTGTCGTCAACGTCCCCGATGCGCGTCTCGAACCACTCGCGCGCATCGCGAAGACGAATAAGATTGTGTACGCGACCATCGAGTTCGTCGATATTGCCGGTCTGGCGCGCGGTGCCAGCAAGGGCGAGGGACTCGGCAACCAGTTTCTTCACCACGTTCGCGAAAGCGAGGTCATCATCCAGGTCGTGCGCTGCTTTGAGGACGACAACGTCGTTCACGTCGAGGAGACGATCGATCCCAAGCGAGATATCGAGACCCTGACACTCGAGCTCATCCTCGCTGATTATGCGTCTGTCGAGAAGCGTCGCGAACGAACCACCAAACAGGTCAAGGTCGGCGACAAGTCAGCAAAAGAAGAGCTTGAGTTGCTCGACAAATTGCAGGCGGCTTTTGATGAAGGGAGGCCGGCCCGACTGGCAGGTTTGAGCGATGATGAAAAATCTCGCGCTTATCATCTCTTCCTTCTCACCATGAAGCCGATGATCTATGTCGCCAATGTCGGAGAAGCGGATCTCTCGCTGCCGGAGAGTGACCGGGTTCGCCAGGTGCGCGTCCACGCCGAAGGTGAAGGCGCCGACCACGTTGTCATCAGTGCCCAATTGGAAGCCGACCTGGTAGACCTCGAGCCAGAAGAGCGTCCGCAATACCTTGCAAGTCTCGGCGTCACTGAAACCGGATTGGGGAAGCTGATCCGCAGTGCATATCACACGCTCGGCCTGATCTCTTACTTTACGGCCGGAGAGAAGGAAGCGCGGGCGTGGACGATCAGGAAGGGAGCGAAGGCACCGGAGGCCGCAGGGGCAATCCACTCCGATCTTGAGCGGGGCTTCATCCGCGCGGAGGTCATTGCCTACAACGAGATGATCGCCGCTGGATCGCACGCTGCCGCTAAGGAAAAGGGAAAGGCGAGGCTTGAGGGCAAAGAATACGTCGTTCAGGATGCCGACGTCGTCCTCTTTCGCTTTAACGTTTGAGAAGAACAACGAAGGGGAAATTGCAAGGAAAAGCCTCCCTTTTCCTTCTTCTCTTCGCATCTTTCGCGTCCTCTTCGCGCCTTCGCGTTGTTTCTTCGCTACCTACCCGAGCTTTAATCGTCCCGTCTTGTTCTTGAACTTTTCGTCATTGAGGATGATGTTGTCCGTAAGTCGGGTTGATCCAAAGAAAGCTGCCGCGGAAATCAGCGCCAACTGATCGTTCAAGTCGTCGAGAGGTTCCAGTCTTTCCCCATCGGTAATCGCCAGGTAGTCCAGCTCTGCACCTGGCTCGGCCCCGACTTCCCTGCGCACTGCCTTGGAGAGTTTTGCCGCACTGCGTTCACCCTCATTAAACAACTCTTCGGCGCGACGCAGGGCGCGATAGAGGACGGGCGCGGCCTGGCGTTCGTCCGCGGTCAGATACTGATTCTTGGTAGAGAGCGCAAGTCCGTCTGTCTCTCGGACGGTCGGCATGACTACGATCTCGACCGGGAGATGGAGTTCGCGGACCAATTTCTTTGCGATCACGGTCTGCTGCGCATCCTTCTGACCCATGAAGGCGAACTTGGGATGTATCAGATTGAAGAGAATTGTCAGCGCTGTCGTCACGCCGCGAAAATGATCGGGGCGCGCGACGCCTTCCAGTTTTTCGCTTAGTTCGCGGACTTCAACCCATGTCGAGAACCCCTTCGGGTAGATCTCCTCAACGGGAGGGGCGAAGATGTAGTCAACACCGGCCGGCGCAAGGAGGTCGGCATCGCGAGCCAGTTCCCGGGGATAACGCTCATAATCCTCAACCTGACCAAACTGAGCCGGGTTGACAAAGATCGAAACGATGACAGCGTCTGCCATCCGGCGCGCTTCGCGAACCAGACTGAGGTGGCCCTCATGCAGGGTGCCCATAGTCGGAACGAATCCCACAGGCTTTGCCTCTTCATCAAACTTGCTCGTCACGGCCTGAAGCCGCGCGGCGCGGGTGATTATCTCCATATCTCGTGCACGCTCTGTCGTCATCCGGCGAAAACCTGACGTTCCGCCATTTCAAACAAAAAGGTTCCAAGTACCCGATCCCGCCGTTCGCTCGCCACGATCTTCAGCCACAAATACTCCAGTTGCACCTCAACCGCGATATATCCGGACCGATGCCGAGTCATCAACCGCCCCCAACAAATGCGACATCGTCTCTCCGAGCACTGGGTGTTTGAGGTTTGGGGCGATTTCAGCCAGCGGCGCCAGAACGAAGCGTCTCAGATGGAGCCGAGGGTGCGGAAGGACCAGATCCGTCCCTCCACGTCGTTCGTCAACTACCAATTCGTCAAGGAGCAGCAAATCGATGTCGACCGTTCTCTGCTCGCGCGGAAAGGGGCGTTTCCGACCCAGCCGACTCTCAGTTGCGAGAAAATAGTTGAGAACGGAAAACGGTTCGAGACGAGGAGCTGTGACCGCGACGACCATGTTGAGGAAATCAGGCTGGCCCTCGGCATCAATCGGCTCCGTCTCGTAAATAGACGAGGCGGCGCTGACCTGCAGATCGCTGCCGACAAGCGCTGTCACCGTGCGCAGGAGATTCGCCGCCCGGTCCCCAAGATTCGAGCCAAGCCCCAGATAAGCGGTGCTCAGAGTGCGTCGCATTTTACCTCAACCCTTTGCGCAGGGAGTCTAGCGCAATTGGTGAGTCATCGCCAGCGTTGCCTCGCGCGCATCGCACGTCGCTTCGCCAATGGGGAAGTTCGCTGTCACCGCGCCCGCCAGCCGAGGATTCCCTCGCAGGCCTGCGGCGCGGCGGCTTGCAGCGTGGAATGCCTTGAGGCGATGACAAGCTGGCAATGGTCGTGGCTTCATACTAAACTCTCGTCTCGACGATTGCCGTCTTCCTTGAGGGTGTCACAGCTAATGTGGTCAGCACTGGAATCTGAGCTCGAGATCAGCCGCAAGAAAATACTGGCCGCGATTTCCGGAGTAAGCGAATTTGCTTTGATCCGCGGCTACGGGAATATCGGCGATGATCTCATCTACGCGGGTACACGACAGCTTCTCCCCGGGCTTCGCTATCGTGAGTTAAGTATTCTGAAACTCGATGGTGTGCGCGGGGAGCTCGCCGTCGTTACCGGCGGTGGCGCGTGGTGCAAGCCATTTGAAGACATGGCCCGGAACTTCCCCGAGGTCGAGAAGCGCTTTGAGAGAGTCATCGTTCTGCCGTCCTCATTCGATCTTGAGTCTCCACTTGTTGCCGGAACTCTCTCACGAACCAAGGCTCTCGTCTTCGCGCGAGAGCGCGTCTCGTATGAGCAGATCCGCTCTGTCTGTCGCGCCGATTTAGCTCACGACTGCGCGTTCTTTTTTAACTACGCCCCGTACCGCCAGGACGGGAGTGGGAAACTGAACGCCTTCCGAACGGACGCTGAGGCTACCGTTGTTGGCGTATTGCCCCCCGACAATAACGACATCTCCAGAACCTGCGACACGCTTGACGAGTGGCTCTGGACGATCGCGCGCCATGAGATCGTCCAGACAGACCGCGCTCACGTCATGATTGCAGCCGTCATGTTGGGGAAGCGGGTGGCCTATCGTTCGTCAAACTATCACAAGGTGACCGCGATTGCTGACTACTCGCTGGGTGCCCTGCCCGCGGGCGTTGTCGAATCGCTTGATGCGAATCACCCACGCAAAGAGATCCTGGAGGAAGCCCGGAAAACTCTCGGAAAGCTCCCTCTAAACTTCGAGCGGCGCCATCGGGGCCAGGAGGTGACCGTTGTCATACTTTCCTACAATCGCCTTGAGCTGACTCGCATGGCCGTCAAGGCCCTCCGAGAGAATGTCACAGTTCCATTCAGGCTGCTTGTCGTCGACAACAACTCCGAACCCGATGTTCGTGCGGCGCTGCGGGAGCTGCAAACCGACGAGCCGCGCCTTGAGATACTCTTCCTCGACGAAAATCTCGGCTGCGCCGGTGGACGATCCTTTGCATTCCAGCATGTCTCGACGCCCTACGTACTCCTTCTCGACAACGATGTCGAGATCCTCCCGGGCGCGCTCGAGCATTTGCTAGCTCAGTTCGATGCGCACCCTGACGCGGTCGCGGTGACCGGTCGTGTCGTCTTCCCGGACGGGACGACCCATCTCTGTGGGGCAGAGCACCATATCGAGGATGACGTCCTCTATTTTGGAATGATGAGTGGAGGTTGCCGGTTTGATGAAATCCCCGGCAAGTCAGGGGAATGCGGGTGGGTGCCCGGATGTCTGACACTCGTCCGCACGAGACACCTCAGACTCCATCCCTATGACCTTCAGATGCGCTCCTATTACGAGGACCTCGACTGGTGTCTCGGGATCGAGAAACAGAGGGCAGGCAAGTTTTACCGATCGCTCGAGGCCATTGGAATTCACTACCACGAGGAGAAAATGCCCGCGGCCTGGATCCCCATTGCGGAGCGCCTGCCAAGGATCGTCCGATTCCTCGAAACGCTTTCCTACTTTCACAAGAAGCACGGAGTCGTCGTTGAGGCGTTATTCAGGTTTGTGCCGGAACTCGGCTCATCCCGGAACCCCGTCAGCATCTCAGCGGCAAAACTATTGCTGGCCATGATCGACCATCCGGGAAGCGACTGGGTGGCCCAGAAATGGATGAGCGGCGCGCTCTCACCCCTCTTTGTCGTGACCTCGGACTACGAGCGGTCTCTTTACAACGAAGTCGAGTTCCTGCGCCGTCGGTATGACAGCTTTGCGAGCACTCGGTCCTGGAAGCTCGTCATTCTCTACTGGCGGCTTAAGCAAGCCTGGCGTTCTCTGACCACGAAGCTTTCGCGGTTGACGCGGAAAGAGGCATAGAGTTTGGACTCCGAATCCAGGAGAAGTAGCGACAGCCGGTTGTCAAATGCGGTGATCTTTATCGCCGGGAAGGACCCCTTGCAAAAGGGCGGTCACGCGAGCTACGTGCGGGCTCACGCGCGAGCCGCAGTCCGCCTCGGATTCGAGCCCCACCTCTTCTACGTCGGGCCCGAGAACAGGACCGTGGAATGCGAGTTCGGCATTCTGCACGAAATCGCTTCCTGGGCCCGACCCTTCCGGCCGATCGCGCTTCCAGCACACAGTCGAAGATTTGTCTCGGCGCTCAAAACATTTCTTGAGGGGAAACCGGGGCCCTACCTTCTGCACACGTTTGGCTTGTGGTGTGGCATCGGGATCGAGGTCGCATCGCACGCTCGGCAGCGAGGCAGCGAATGCGTCAATATCGCGAGCGTCTACACGACCTTGAAACACGAATATTCGGCCAGGCTCGAAGGCGCAATGGGCGGGGTCAGCGCCGCAATGAAGGTGCTGGCGGGTGTCGAGTACTCGTTGATGTGGTACCTCCGCGCGACGCGCGAAGCCAGGCACCTGAAGCACGCCGATCTGATCCTCGTCAACTACGATTCAGTCAGCCGGATCATCGCTTCCGAGTATGGCGGTGGAATCAAGTGCCGAAAGGTTCCCTACTGCTCGGAGATGGCCTTTTTGCGGAAGGTGGGTGACAGTCCGGTGCCCGCCGGGCTGGAACGCTTCGAGGCTCCCGACGCGCCATTGATCGTTGCGGTTTCGCGGCACGATCCGCGCAAGGGAATCGACTATCTGCTTCCAGCCCTCGCAGCACTGAAGGGTAGCGGGGTCAGGTTTCGGGCGTGTCTGGTCGGTGGAGGGCCGCTGACCGAGCCCCACCGCAAGTTCGCGAGTAATCTCGGCCTTGACGGATGGGTTTCGATCACGGGTTGGGTGCCGGACGCATTCGCCTATCTTGAACAAGCCGACATCTTCGTGCTGCCCTCGATTGAAGAAGGAAGCGGCTCAGTGGCTCTTCTCGAGGCGCTTCAGGCTGGTGCGCCGATTGTGGCCTCTGGAATCGACGGCATTCCGGAGGACGTCACAGAGGAGGAGGCTCTTCTTGTTGAACCGCGCAGCAGCGAAGCCCTTGCCGGTGCTTTGAAGCGACTGCTCGTCGACGCGCCGCTTCGCGCTCGAATGTCGAAGTCAGCGAGAAAGAAATACGAGACCAGCTTTTCTCCGGAAGCGATGACCCTTTCTTTGGGGCAGGTCTACGCTGAGTGTGGGTTTCATCCCGACAATGTCTGAACGCTCTCACAAGACCCTCATCAAAATCCTCCCAGCAGAGCTGCGCGGACAGGAAGTGACGTTTCGCTGGACAGTGAACCCACCGACCGCCCTCTATCGAAAGCCGCACTTCACCATGAGGTTCCCAATGGATCTCGACCTGGGTCAGGTTCCGGAAGGCCTTTGGTGGCGAATCGCGATCATCTGTCTCCACTCGCAATGGGTGCTCCTGCGCCCCTGCCGCGTCGAGATCCCGATCGGTCTCATGCCGGGTGAAGTTGGGCTCTGGCGCCGTCTGGTCCAGGCCGAATTGGCGACCGTCAACGCGTACAGCAACACCGCTCAAGAAGAAGGGGAGGTCGAGATTGTCGCGGATGGGCCGTGGCTTAGCCCGCAACCGATCAAGGTCTCGGACCGTTGCGCAACCGCATTCAGCGGCGGCAAAAGACAGTCTCGTTCAAACTGGCCTCCTGACGGAGCTCACTGACCGGCCAGTCCTGGTGACTACTACCTCGCCAATGCCGCCGTTGGAGGATCACATAACCCAGCGCCGGCGCCAGATATTGGACGAGATTACGAAGCGCCGAGCGGTACAGTTGGTGGAAGTCGAGTCAGACTATCGAGCGAATTTCGATCACGGGTTCGCGCAAAGACTTGGATACCAGATTTCGGTCAACGAGATGACAGATGCCTTCCTCTATCTGAGCTCCCTGGTGGTGACAGGCGCGGCGCTTGGCGTGAGCCATCTCTTTTTCGCGTCCGAGTTGGAGGTCCAGGAGAACGTTGACGTCGATGGTGCGATCATTCAGCACCCGCATTTCATGTATTCTGTCGTGACGCTGAATGTGGTCTCAGCCCTACTTAAGAACTGGGGAATGTCCTGTTCTTCGTTGACAGCCTCGGTGCATAGTTATCAAGTCCAGGAATTGCTCACGACCCGCTATCCGGATATCAGCGATCTGCAGTACTCGTGTTGGCGCGTGAGGATGGGCGAGACGGTGTGTAACGCGTGCTCGCAGTGCCTGCGCGTCGCGTTCTCCATACTCGCTCTTGGCGCGCAACCTTCGGCGAGTGGAATGAATCTCGGCGGCATTCTGCGCAGGATGCGAAATTGGGAGCCCAGGCAGATCGCTGAATGCCAGCCACCAGTCCTACCACGAGACACGATTTCAGCGAGACTGCACGCGCAGGTGATGCGTTCAATACTGGCGACGCGTGAAGTTGACGTAGTCGCGGCAGTCGACCTGACTCCCTCGAAGAGGCTGCCGCCAATCGGGAGACTGGTAGCGCTCGCATCCTATCGGAGCCTGCGTCGCAAGGCTGAGCGGTACGCTCCCGGGCCTTCACCTGGATACTGCCCCGAATTCCTCGAGTTCGTTGATCTGCACTTGAGGGAACGGGTGAGTGACATTTTCGCGCATCACTTCGCACCCCATGCACAAACCGAGTATGCTGGTGTGTTCGCGAGATGTAGAGCGCTTTCTTCCTGGATTGTTGAGCCACTTGAGTTACCCCGAAGAACGGCTACAGACGAAAGGTATGATCGGGAGTGATTGAAATCGCCTCTTTGAGCGCGGAGGATCTTGCGCCAATCCACCACCTGATTCCTGGCGCGGACCCGAAGTTGATGCCCCACCCGGAGACCGGCCGAGTTGTGCCGGTCGCGGACGCACGGCTTGATGGCAACGAGCTGAAGTACTTGACCGAGTGTATCAACTCAACATGGATTTCATCCGCAGGACCATTTGTGGGCAGGTTTGAGCAGCAATTCGCCGCTGCCGTTGGCTGCCAGTTTGGTGTCGCGTGTGCCAATGGAACCGTCGCGCTGCACCTTGCTCTGGCGACACTCGGAATCGGACCGGGCGATGAAGTCATTATTCCCTCCTTTACCATGGTCGCCACCGCAAACGCAGTCAGCTATACGGGAGGAAGCCCTGTTCTTGTCGATGCAGATGCACAGACCTGGAATCTCGATCCAGCCCTCATCGAAGAGAAGATTACCGACCAGACAAAAGCAATCGTCGTCGTTCACACTTACGGCCGACCCGTCGAGATGGACTCGATTCTCGAAACCGCACGAAGGCACGGGCTGGTCGTCATTGAAGATGCCGCCGAAGCGCATGGCGCAACTTATCACGGCCAGTCGATCGGCAGCCTCGGCGAGATCGCGACGTTCTCCTTCTATGCGAACAAGATCATCACCACGGGCGAGGGTGGCATGCTGACGACCAATGATCAGGAGATTGCGCGAGTAGCCCGCCGCTTACGCGATCACGCGTTCTCGCAGGAACGCCATTTCTGGCACGAGTATCTGGGCTTCAACTATCGCATGACCAATCTTCAGGCAGCGGTCGGTCTGGCCCAAACCGAGAGGTTCGAGACCCTGGTTCAGGTGCGACGCGATAACGCAGCTCGGTACCACGAGGCGCTCGCAGCAGTGCCGGGTCTAAGACTCCCCGGCGAAGCAGCAGACACCAAGAACGTTTTCTGGATGTACGGGCTGCTTGTCGAAGACGAGTTTGGGTGCTCCCGGGATGAACTACGAGCAAGGCTGGCCCGACAGGGCATCGAAACACGGACTTTCTTCGTCCCGATCCACCTTCAGCCAATCTACTTTGCGCGCTTTCGGGGCCAGCGCTATCCGGTTGCTGAACGGTTGTGTCAGCGGGGACTGTACCTGCCCTCGGGTTCCTCACTGACACCGGCCGATATCGAGACGGTCGCCAGAGCGATCGCCGAAGTGCGTCATTCCAATTGAAAACCGATCCTGACAACAAGGCGAAATCACGCGCCGTGCTGACGCCGCGCGGCGCTGACCGTGCTCGGCTAGGGCATCTCTGGATCTACCGCAGCGATGTCGCGAAGGTCGAACTCGCTTCGAGCGGAGATGTCGTGAGGGTCGACGACCGTCGCGGTAAGTTCGTCGCGTGGGCGCACTACGGTGCGGAATCCGAGATCGCGTTGCGGCTTCTCAGCTTCTCCGAAGCACCTATCGATCTCGACTTTTGGCGATCAAGGCTCCGCGCGGCGAGCGATTGGCGAAAGCAGATAGTCAGGGAGGCCGAAAGCTACCGCCTTGTCCATGCGGAAGGCGACCTCCTGCCCGGTCTGATCATCGATCGCTACCTTGACATCTTTGTCATCCAGACTCTGACTCGCGGCATGGACGCGCTCAAGTCGGTGTGGGTCGAGTTGCTCGTCGAAGCCTTTAGCCCGCGACTGATCATTGAGCGAAATGACGTCAAGGTGAGGAGCCTCGAGGGTTTGTCACAGTCAAGCGGGATCATCTACCCGGTTGAGCAGGCCGGCTCTTCAAGCTCGGTGGAGATCGAGGTCATGGAGAACGGTCTGAGGTTTGCGGTCGATCCTATTGGAGGCCAGAAGACAGGTGCATTTCTCGATCAGCGCGAGAATCGGGCGGCGGCGATGCAGTATGCTCGCGGGCGGGGCCTGGACTGCTTCACGTTTCACGGATCCTTCGCGGTACACCTCGCGCGCGGATGCGATCGCGTCACCGCAATCGACGTGTCGGAGCCTGCCATCGAGCGGGCGCGACGAACTGCGGCTCTTAATGGTCTGGGTAACATCGATTTCATGACGGGTAATGTCTTCGATGAGCTGCATCGATTCGACATCGAGGGCGCGCAGTTTGACACAATCGTGCTTGACCCGCCGGCCTTCGCCAAGAACCGCCGCGCGGTCGAAGCCGCTCTTCGTGGATACAAGGAGATCAATCTGCGAGGACTGAAGCTGCTCACACCTGGTGGAATCCTGGTCACCTGCTCCTGCTCGTACCATATCAACGAAGAGATGTTTGTGGCGACGATCATTGAGGCGGCGCGTGACGCGCACCGGCAAGTACAGATTGTCGAGAGGAGAACTCAGAGCAGAGATCACCCAGTCCTCCTCACGGTGCCTGAAACCTGCTACCTCAAATGCCTTATCCTCCGTGTCATCTAAGCGGTCGAAGAGGGGACTCTCGCGATGATCCTGGCCGTCCTGGGAAGGAACAAGCGGCTGATTGTCGACAATTGTCTCGAGACGCGCGCGGTCCGTGGGGCAATTTGACTTGCGGCACTTCCAAAAGATATACTTATTGGCTTTCAGCAGCGATGCCTCATCAACTGTCCCAGAGCCCGTTTGCCCATGCATCACGCTTTCGAAATCCTCGAGTTCGATAAGCTCAAGAGTCTTCTTTTGGCGCACGTTCGCACCTCGCTTGGGGCGGCTCTTGCGACACGCCTCGCCCCGCTGACGGTCGCAGACGAGATCGTTCGCGAGCTGCGAAAGACCGGCGAAGGGGTCGCGTTTCTGGCGGAGGGTACCGGACTCGAAATCCACGAGCTCCCCGACCCGACAGCTGCGCTCGGCCGACTGACAATCGCAGAGGTCAATCTCGAGCCGGTCGAGGTTCTCAATCTGCTCAGACTGATCTCGGTCGCGACGGGGTTACGAGAGATTCTCCGTGATGAAACAGCACGGTTCCCACTGCTCAGCCAGATTGCTGCTGGCATCCCAAACCTGCGCGCCCTTTACCAGCGGCTGCGAGGGCAGATCTTACCGACAGGGGAGATTGACGATTTTGCGAGCCCCGAATTGCGCGAGGTGCGAGGCAGTATTTCGCGACTGCGCAACCATATTCAGCGTTCGCTCGAATCAATCCTCAAGCGGGCCGACGAGGCACACGCGCTCCAGGAAGACTTCGTCACCATTCGCAACGATCGATTTGTCATCCCGATCCGCAATGACAATCGCGGCGCTGTCGCCGGCGTGGTTCACGGGATGTCATCTTCAGGCCAGACAGCATTTGTCGAACCTCTGGAAACAATCGAGCTGAACAACGAGCTTGTCCGCCTTCGCGAATTCGAGCAGGTGGAGATTACCAAGATCCTTTTTCGAATCACAGAGGAGTTGCGCGCGGAGCGGTTCAGTCTGGACCAAATGGGCCTTGCCGTGGCCGAGATCGATTTTGTCGCCGCGAAGGCGCGACTCGCGATCGGCATGCGCGCGATCGAACCGGAGATCAACGAGTCCGGAAGACTGTTGCTGCAAGATGCTCGTCATCCCCTTCTCGAGGGGCACCTCCGAGGGCAAGGCATCCCGATCGTTCCAATTTCACTCGAGCTGGACTCCGAACATCGAGTCATGGTCATCAGCGGCCCGAATGCCGGAGGCAAGACAGTCGTCCTCAAGACGGTGGGACTCCTGCTGCTCATGGCCGAGTGCGGTCTGCACGTACCGGCGGCAGAGGCTGATCTTCCGCTGCTTCGGCAAATACACCCTGATATTGGCGATCACCAGTCGATTGCCTCCAATCTCTCGACGTTCACCGCGCACATCGGGAATATTCGCCAGATCGCTGCGGAGCTCGAGACGCCGGCCATCGTCCTCCTCGATGAGGTCGGCACGGGTACCGACCCGGAAGAAGGCGCAGCGCTCGGAGTGGCGATTGTCGACTACTTCAAGAGACACGGCGCACACGTCATCGTCACGACTCACTACGGCACTCTCAAAGTCTACGCAACCAACACGCCGGGCGTTCTCAATGCGAGCGTTGAATTCGATGAGCGAACGCTCAAACCGACGTATCGTCTGCTTACCGGACTCGCCGGCGCCTCATCCGGAATCGAAATCGCACGGCGATTCGGGCTGCCCGCCGAAATCACCGAAGAGGCCGTCTCAAGAGTCGCTCTTTCGAGTGTCGAGGCCACAAATTTTCTCCGTCGTCTCAAGGAACAGTATGACGAGCGGCAGCAGAGCCTGCTCGCGCTGACAGAAGAAAGAGCCGCCGTTGCCGACAAATACAGCCGTCTCGAGAATGAGTTCGCGGGGAGGGAGCGGACGCGCGAGCGGGAGTTTCGGGTTGCGTTGCAGAACATCGTTACCGAATTCACCGAACGCGCCGAGATGTTTGTCGCGACGATCTCGGACGCGGCGGAGGCCCGAAGAGCCCGCAAGGAGTTGGAAAAGAGGTCGATCGAGCTGCGCAGCGCGACCAGCACGGCAGCGCGCCGTTTCCATCAGCAATTGGCCGTGGAAACCAACGAGAAGACCGTCAGCCACGAGGCGACAGAGTCTGGTTTTGCGGCACCACCAGAAACGCTCGGAGTGGGGGATCGAGTTCAAGTCCTGGCATTTGGTCAGGAGGGGACAGTCGATTCGGTCAATGAGATTGAGGTTGGTGTTCAGGTAGGCGCCCTGAGGTTTCGTGAGCAGCCCGAGAATTTACGCCTGATCGAGCGCGCTAAGGCGTCCAATCAGGCGAGCCGGAGCGTTGCCGCACTTCCGAAAGGTGTCTCGGTCAGTCTCTCCGAGCGACCAGCCGCGCGTAGCGAACTGAAGCTTCTCGGCCAGACTGTTGGCGAGGCAACCGATGCGACCGATAAGTTCCTTGATGAGGCCTTTCTCAACAACTTCGAACGCGTGCGGATCGTACACGGCGTTGGGATGGGAGCGCTCAAACGGGCAGTCGCAGGGCTGCTCACCGGACACCCTCACGTGGCACGGTTCTATCCGGCACCTTCCAATGAAGGTGGTAACGGAGCAACAGTGGTTGAGTTGAAGACGTAGACGGTCGAAAGGTGCTCTTATGCGATGGCCGCGCAGTTTCACGGATGAGCTTCGGACACAAGCCGACATTGTTCGCATTGTCTCGGACTATGTGACGCTCAAGAAGCGCGGCGCTAATCATCTGGCGTGCTGTCCGTTTCATCAGGAGAAGACGCCCAGTTTTAACGTCAACCCGGCGCGTCAGCTTTTCAAGTGCTTTGGTTGTGGCAAGGCAGGGGACGTCTTTCGGTTTGTCATGGAGATCGAGAGCGTGCCCTTTCCGGAAGCTGTCAAGACGGTAGCTGAGAAGTGTGGTGTGACCCTCCCGCAGTTGGTTGAGAATCGAGAGGTGGAGGCCCGCGAGCACCAGCGCGCCGACCTGATCGAGCTCAATCGATGGGCGACTGAGTTCTTCGAGAGTCTGCTCGGGGAGGGGTCGGAGGGGCGACAGGCCCTTGAGTATCTTTCTCAGCGTGGAATCAGTCCGGAGACGCAACGTCTTTTCCGGCTGGGCTATGCGCCGAATAGTTGGGACGCTCTGAGCAACCATCTTCGTGAGCGTGGTGCGACTCGAGCGCAGATCGAGCGCAGCGGTTTGGTATCGTTGCGAGAGTCTGGTTCAGGTTTCTATGATCGCTTTCGGGGACGATTGATCTTTCCAATCTCGGATGCACAGGGGCGGATCGTGGCTTTTGGCGGACGGACTCTTGGGGACGGGGAGCCAAAATACCTCAACTCGCCTGAGACGGCGCTCTACACGAAGGGGCAGCATCTCTTTGGGCTGGCAAATTCGCGGGATGCGATCCGAAAAAGGGGGTACGCGATCCTGGTTGAGGGTTATTTGGATTTTCTTATCCCCTTCCAGGCTGGGGTACGGCATCTGGTGGCGAGTCTCGGCACTGCGTTGACGGACCAGCAGGTTCGTCTGCTTGGACGGTACGCGCGCAAGATCATCGTCAATTTCGATCCGGATGCGGCGGGGGCGAGTGCCACCAAACGCAGTCTCGAGACCCTGCTCGCTGACGGGTTTGCGGTGAAGGTGCTTGCGCTTCCAGACAACCTCGACCCTGATGAATTCATCAGAGACCGGGGGGCGGAGCAATATATCAAGCTTCTCAAAACGTCCCAGCCGTTTATTGATTACGTTGTTGATCAGGCGGTCGCGGCTCACGATCAAACGACGCCGACTGGTAAAGTCGAAACGATCAACGCGATTTTACCGTATTTGAAGCTTGTGAAGGATCGCATCGCTCGCGCGGAGAGTTTTGAGCGGATCGCTGATCGAATCAGGATCGACAGCCGGCTTATTCGAGAGGAGTTCAAGCGCGCAGTCGATACCCGGGCCGAGAAGGTTAGTGAGCGCACCGTGACGGCTTCGATTGCAATCAAGTCCGCGGAACGCCGATTGCTCGAGATTCTCTTGAATCATGCCTCAATCCGACGGAGCCTGATTGGAGAGTTGCAGGAGGAAGATTTTGTGGGGCTGCGAACTGCCGAGCTCTTTCGGCTGATCCTTGAGTTGGATCGACGGCGAGTGGAGCCCTCATACGGCGCCTTGAGTGCTGAACTTGGCGACGAGAGAATGGTCAACGAGCTGCTGCCGGGGCTCATGGTCAACGAAGTCAGCGAACGAAGTGAGCCGGGTGAGCTGGCAAGTATTGAGCACCTGGAACGCGAGGCTGTGGGAAGCCTTCACAGTCTGCGATGCGACCAGCTGGCAGAGAGACAAACGGTCCTCCAGGGTGAGATTAACCGTGCACAGCGAGCGAAGAACGATGACAGGCTCAATCAGTTGCTGATGGAGAAGTTTGTACTGGCAAAACGCGAGCGGGCTCTGGCGCAATGGACCGGCGAAGGCAGTTTCGCCAACCGGTAAAACGAAATCGCCCAAACTGACGCGTCGCCCAGGCAAACCGGACCAGGAGTGAAAAGCAGGACGGAGCGATCACCACTTGGCGTGGTGAAAGGAGCGGACAAA
>JANNRD010000102.1:0-1566 GCA_031401095.1 Acidobacteriota bacterium | reverse complement strand
CGACGTCTCGGTCTTCGATCGGCCTTGTTGACTGCGGTTGGCGAGGACCCGGTTGGTGACTTCCTTCTCAATTTCCTCAATCGCGAAGGTGTCGTCACCGAGTTTGTGATTCGAAAGCCGGGTCACCGGACCAGCGCCGTCATTCTCGGAATCGAGCCTCCCGACAAGTTTCCCCTTGTCTATTATCGCGATAATTGCGCTGACATCGAGCTGACCATCGACGATGTCCTCAAGGCCCCAATCGCGGACAGTCGAGTCCTCCTCATTTCCGGAACCGGGTTAAGCCGTGAACCAAGCCGCAGTGCAACGATCTTTGCGGCAGAGCAGGCGCGGGCAGCCGGGACCAAGGTCATGCTGGATCTCGATTTTCGCCCGGATCAGTGGCACGATGCACGCGCCTACGGCGTCACGATTCGCTCTGTCCTCCCGCTCGTCGAGATCGTCATCGGGACATCTGACGAGACGAAAGCGGCGGCAGTCAAGGACGCGGCGGCTGTCTCAGTCAAGCACTCTCAGGTCTCGGACGCTCACGTCCAGGGCGATCTCGGGCAAGCGATCAATTCAGTGCTGAGGGCGGGGCCCGAGGCCCTGGTCATGAAGGCGGGAGCGGAGAAAACCGAAGTCTTTTTGCGCAGCGGCGAAGCGATCGAAGCGCCGCCTTTTCCGGTTGAGGTCTATAACATTCTCGGTGCCGGCGATGCCTTCGCGAGCGGTTTTGTCTACGGCCACCACAATGGCTGGGATTGGCGCAAGTCCGCCCGCATGGGCAACGCCTGTGGAGCGATTGTCGTGACTCGACATGGCTGTGCCAACTTCATGCCCTTCGAGCAGGAGGCTCTGGATTTCGTCAAGTCTCGCGGGGGGTTCTAAGTGGCGGGGTTTCGATCAAAGGAGTTCCTTCCGGTCGCCCTCATCGCGCGGCTCACGGAATTGCGCGTCACTGATCCCGAGAGGTCTCTTCGCATTGCGCAGTCGCGCCGCCGTCGACAACAGCTCGCGAGCGACGGGAGGCTCAGTATTCTCGCAGCCGACCATCCAGCGCGGCGCGTTTTGGCTGTTGGCAGCAACTCACTAGGGATGGCGGACCGGCATGATTACCTTGCGCGAATCGTCCGAGTAATGCAGCAGGGGCGGATCGATGGCGTCATGGCGACGATGGACATTCTCGAGGACCTGCTTGTGCTCCACGAGCTGCTGGCGCAAGAGGGTCAGCCGGAATTGCTTGACGGGAAGTTGCTGATACCGAGTCTCAATCGTGGCGGACTGCTTGGTGTCAGTTGGGAAATGGACGATCCCATGACCGGGGCTTCGCCTGCGAGGCGAATCTACGCCTTATGTGGCGCCCTGGCGAGCCGTGCTTGTCCTCAATATTGAGGATGCCGACCCATCGCAGGAGCGAACTTGGGCGTGTCAGTGCGCGACGGTGGGTCGCCCTTCGCTCCAACGCTCGAGGTCCGTGCGCCGCCACGCGACAGCGCGGCGGGCCAACCGAACTGGTGCTGGGAATTTGTCTTCCGCGATGAGGCGGTAGATTGTGGAGCGCCCCAGCCCGGTCATACGGGTGAC
>JANNRD010000101.1:0-9264 GCA_031401095.1 Acidobacteriota bacterium | reverse complement strand
TTCTCTGTGTCTCTGCGCCTCTGTGGTTCTTGCCTTCCTGTTGTAAGCCTCTTGCGAAACTGAACGACTAATTGAGACCGGCGAGGACCTCCGCTTTGAGGACGTTGAGCGGCTTTGTGGGCGCCTCTGCCTCGGGAACATAGCCTTCGGGAAGGTCACCACAATCCGAACGGAGGAACTTCCATTGACTAGACTTGACCCCGGCGAGCAGCTCTTTTCGCGTCTTTGTCTGGATCGGCTTGCCCACATAGATCTTGCCCATTCGCTCCATCACTGACTCGGGCAGCGCGCTCGCAAACATGAGCAGCGGCCAGGTAAAGTGAGGGCCGTTGAGCTTGCGCAGCTTCCAGGCCCACATCCCGAGAGCGCCGAGTCGCCAGGCTGTTGGCCCCCACCAGCTGTACTGGCCCGGCCGCAGGTTGAGCTTCCAGCATTTCATCAACAACTGCCACTGCAACGGTGTCAATTGCTGCGTCTCCGTGACCCCCTTCTTGTTCTCCATGCGAGTGTCGTGGAGCGGCGTAAAAATTGACGGGACAAGGAAGCCAAAGAGATTACGACGCTCCATCTCATAAATGAGATCGATTGTCGCCATCGTGTCCTCGTCCGTCTCGCCTGGGTTGCCAATCATGAGCGTCATGACCGGGAACCAGTTGTTCTCGTTGTAGATTCGCAGCCCTTCAAGAACAATGCTCGGCCAGTCCTCAATTGAGAATGGCACACCCTTGCTCGGCATGATCTGTTTCGCCATCCGGACTGATCCGGTTTCGAGTCCGACCAAAGGAGAAAGAGCCTTCTTTTGAGGATGATTACTCAAATAGGGGAGGTGAATCGGGCTCTTGTCGAGAAGCAACTCTGAGAGCTTCCTGATGAGCACCGGATCGACCACGGCCGGCGCGATCGTGCAATGGCTGAGAACGTGCTGCTCGACCCCAGGCGTATTGATGATCTCACCATAGAGATCGAGGAGGCCTTCGCGATTGGGAAAATAGAATGGCGTTTCGGTGTGCACCTGGCCCCAGATAAACATATCCTCCGTCGCGAGGCTGATCTGCCGATTGCCTTCGCGGATGTTGGCCCTCACTGCATGCATGATCTTATCGCGCGGAAAATCGATCTGAGGATTGAGGTCGGGGACACAGAACTGACAGCGTCGGCCACATCCAGTAGTCATCTCAACGACACCAAAGGTCGTCCGTTTGTCCGGTGCGAGCAGCAGGTCGCGGTCCTTCGGGTGCGCGACATCAACCTGCCTCGGTAGCTCTTCACCCCGAATGGCCTTGTGAAAAAGCTCCATCGTGCCTTCCGATTCGCTGCGGCCTTCGATCACGCAATCAACGCTCAGTTCCTCGAATGAGTCCGTCTTTGTGATTTGCCATCCACCCGAGCCGCCAACGATGACCTTGAAGTTCGAGCGGAACTCATTCTCCTTGATCTTCGCAAACATGAGTCGCGCGTAATGCGCATTGATCGGCATTTTCGACGACCCGAAAATCGACGTGTAGACCCCTGCCGCAAAGGTCACTCCCAGAGGGTTGTGCGTAGAAACCGCAACGACACGGGTATTTGGGCCAATGAACTTCTCCAACTGGTCCGGGTAACAACAGACGATGTCTTCCGGATCGAATTCGCGCAGCAGCGAGGCTTCCACGAGACGAACGCCAGCCGGCATGTAGCGCGCCGAACCATCCTCATTCCTTTCCACCTCCCGCCATTTCGGATACTTTCGATTGAGAACACCCTCCATCCAGATCGGCATTGACGCCATGCCCATCTGAATGAAGTAGCCGGCGTGGTCGATGGCCTCGGTGAGGGGTGCCGTCACGACAATCAGCTTCCCGCCATCCAGCGGTTCGAGGACCGGGCCCTCCGCCGAGAGTGGAGCCTGGCGACCGTTATTGGCTGCGTGTCCATTTGAGTAGGCCTGCGGATCGTTCATTTGCCACCTTTCGATGAGGCCGCACCTGAACCCTGCGGACAGTGCGTTACCTTGGAGTTGACGAAAAACAAGGGCCGATTATAGATCAACCACGACATGCCGTCTCTTCATTTTTTTTGACCAGGAGCTTCGAGGAGCGTCTCGCGCTATTCACTCTGCTCTCCTCGCTCTTTCCCCTGTCGGCGTAGGAGGGCGGTCTATCTACCAAAAAGCGACTTGATCTTTGCCTTCAAGCCTCGCGAGAAGACGACGCCGAGCAGACGCAACATTGCGCGTTCACCACTTGCCGTATAGGGATACCAGATCATCTCGCGTTTGAGACCAAAGCGATCGGTGACAATGGCCTGCTCGGTTGTGAACCGGCGGATGCCGGACGCACCGTGACGACGCCCGCTCCCGCTCTCCTTGACGCCACCAAACGGGACGTCTGTGACGGCGACTCCGGTGATCACGTCGTTGACGCAGACGCTGCCCGCCTCAATCCTTGCAGCCAGCCTTTGACCACGTTCCTTATCCGCCGTCCAGACACTGGCATTGAGACCGTATCTTGAGTCGTTTGCAAGCCGCAGGGCTTCCTCTTCATCACGAACGCGCATAATGGGCAGAACCGGGCCAAAGGTTTCATCACGCATAACCGCCATCGAATGATCGACCTTTGTGAGCACCGTCGGCTCGTAGAATTGGCCCTTCAAACCGGGGTTGCGCCGGCCGCCACTGAGAACCTCCGCCCCTCTCGCAATCGCGTCCCGGACGTGGTCTTCAACTATCTCCATCTGCTTCGGGAACGTCATCGCGCCAATATCGACGCGCAGTTCACCCCCGCCGCTCCCGACATCGACGCCCTGTCTGAGTTGATTGGTCTTTTCGACGACCCGACGCGTGAACTCGTCGGCGACCGCTTCCTCGACATAGACTCGTTCGACAGAAATGCAGACTTGCCCGGAGTTCATAAATGCGCCCCAGACAGCCGCGGCGGCAGCTCTTTCAAGATCTGCATCTCGGAGGACGATCATCGGGTCCTTCCCGCCGAGTTCGAGGCTCACCGGAACCAGCCGGCGGGCGGCCCTTTCCGCGATCACCTTTCCCGTCCGAATGCTGCCGGTGAATCCGATCATATCGGCTTCGTCGACGAGCGCACCACCCGTCTCGCCAAACCCGTTGACAACCTGCAGGATATCTTCAGGCAAGCCAGCAAATCTGAAAGCCTGGCGCGCGATCTGACAGCCGAGACGTGCAGTCAAGGGCGTCCACTCCGAGGGCTTGATGACGACAGCGTTGCCGGCGGCAAGCGTGGGGACGGCTTCACCGAGGGTCATGACAAGAGGAAAGTTCCACGGAGCGATGATGCCGATGACACCGCGAGGATGATGCCGAACGATGACCTTCTTGGTCTTGAGCAAATGCGGAGAGACATGTTGCGGTTTGAGAAAACGGCGCGCCTGTTTGGCATAAAACGTCAGGGCATCACAGCAGTAGGCGAGTTCCATTGTCACCGCTTCAAAGCGGGGTTTGCCCGTTTCGCGGCAAATCAGATCGATGACCTCTTCCTGGCGTGCTCGCAAACGATCCCGGATATCGAGGAGCACGCGCTTTCGTTCGGAAAAACTGAGCGCGCTCCAGACAACGAATGCCTCGCGACCACGAACGACAGCAGCCCGGACCTCTTCTGCGGTATCGATTGGCACCTCGCCAAGGACGTCGAGGGTCGCCGGACTCTTGATTTCAATCACCGGCCGGGGCTGGGCTTCGGTCATGCTTCGCGCCATGCAATATCTCCAGTACAACTGCCCCGACGGGCTGCTGATCCTTGCTACGTCGCCTTGGCGACGATCGAAAAGTTGACCTTCACCTCGTCACCGATCTTGATCAGGCCAAAGGCGGCCTCGTAGGGCTTCATTTCAAACTCAGTCTGCTTAAAGGTCACACCGCCAGTTGCGCTCAACTGTGTTCCGGAGACGGTCACGACAACCGGTATCGCAATGCGCCGCTTGACTCCGTGCATGGTCAGATCGCCGTTCAAGGTAAAGCTATGACCCTGGCCAGTTGACTTCAAGTCCGAGATGGACGTCGAACGGAAAATGATCTGAGGGTACTTCGGCGCTTCAAGGACGACGTTGCGAAGGGCTGCCTCAAACTCTCTGCGCTCGACCTCGCCAATCGCCTTTTCAGCGTTAAAGAGTGATTTCGCCTCAGCATCAAGCTCAGCCGTAGACTGCGCCTCTTTGCCAGGGGCGTATCTGACCCAACCGGTAAAGTTCTTCACCTGAATCGCGTGTGACGGCCTCACGCGACTCAAGAACCCTTCCTGAAAGATCGTCACGTCGATCGTGCTTTGCGCGAGATCTATGGTGTAGAGAGTACCCTGCGGCTCAACCAATCCGGGCGTGACGAGGACAAGACTGATGATCGCCAGAAGAATATGCTTCGTCATTTGCTTCTCACCGGACGGTCGTCGCCGCACGACTCTGACCGCTTCCACGAAATCTTTAGCCAGCAAACCCGAACGAGACGCTGACTCGGCGGTCGAGTTTCCCAGCCAGCGTGCTTCTCGGAACAGTCAATTGTGTGGACTTGCCTTGGAGATTGCAAGAGCCACGAAAACGGCTTTGGTGAACCGTGGGGTGCGCGATATAGTAGCGGCGCTTCACCAATGGCCACAACGCTCACCGAGTCCAGCACGAGGGAACACAGATGAGATTGATCTTCATATTGCTCTTGACCATTCTCTGCGCGGCTGCTGTCTCCGCTCAGGAGCGACCGCAGGCTTTTGTCGGCGCTCAGATCCTGACGATTTCCGGGCCACCAATAGCAAACGGCGTGCTCGTCGTCCATCGCGGGAGGATTATCGCGGTTGGTCCGTCAGCATCAACACAGGTGCCAGCCGAAGCCGAACGGCATGATGTGACGGGGAAAGTCATCATGCCCGGTTTGGTAGACACTCACAGCCACATTGGTGGCGGCTCGGGTGGCGATGGCTCGGCCCCCCTCCAACCCGACGTGCGACTGTTTGATTCCTTCGATGCGCGGGACTCTGGTCTTAAGCGCGCGCGCGCCGGCGGGATCACCACGGTCAATGTCATGCCTGGCTCGGGCCACCTCCTCAGCGGCCAGACGCTCTATCTCAAGCTGCGAAATGCCAACACGATTGATGACCTCCTTATCCGGGACGCGCAGGGCGTCATCGCGGGCGGGGTCAAGATGGCAAATGGAACCAATTCGATCCGGGCGGGAGGTGGGGCGTTCCCGGGCACTCGCTCGAAGTCGGCTGCACTGGCGCGCGAGATGTTCGTCAAGGCGCAGGGCTACCGCGACAAGATTCGCGCCGCTGGAAGCGACAAGGATAAGTTGCCGCCGAGAGATCTCGGCATGGAGACTCTGGTTGAGGTTCTGGACGGAAAGCGAACGGTGCATTTCCATACGCATCGACAGGATGACATCCAGACCGCCTTGCGTCTCTCAAAGGAGTTCGGTTTCAAGATCGTCCTTCAACACGTCTCAGAAGGTTGGAGAGTTGCCGATGAAATTGCGAAGGCCGGCGCGCCGTGCTCAGTCATTGTCGTCGATTCCCCGGGAGGTAAAATTGAAGCGATCAACCTGGTTATGGACAACGGGGCAAAGCTGGATCGCGCCGGTGTGCTCGTCGGCTTTCACACTGACGACAATGTGACCGAGTCGCGGCTCTTTCTCCGGTCAGCGGCGATGTCGGTCCGAGCGGGGATGTCCCGCGACAAAGCGCTCTATGCCATGACGATGGCGGGGGCGCGCATGCTCGATCTGCAAGGCCGCGTCGGGACGCTGGAATCAGGTAAGGACGCCGATTTCATCGTGCTTTCGGGCGATCCGTTGAGCGTCTATACAAAGGTGCTCGAGACCTTTGTCGAGGGTGGCAGGGTCTTTGATCGGAGCCGTCCTGAGGATCGCCTGATCGCGGTCGGAGGCTATGGCGCCGGCCGCAACCAGATTCTGCACGTTCACGGAGAGGAGGACGATCAGCGATGAGACGACCTGCCGCAGCGGCGTTTCTTACCTTGTGCGCAGTCTTGCTTGCCTCATCGGCGGCGCTGGCGCAGGTTGCGGTCCGTGGAGAGACCGTCTACACCATGACAGGACCACCGATCAGGGACGGGATCGTCCTTATCCGTGATGGCAAGATCGAAAGGGTCGGTCCGGCGTCACAAGTCAGCGTTCCGGCTGGTTACAGAACGCTGACAGCCAAAGTCGTGACACCGGGATTGATTGATGCCCACACCGTCGTCGGGCTATCGGGTTATCTCAACCAGCCCGGCGATCAGGATCAACTGGAGACCTCGGCGCCGATTCAGCCCGAGTTGCGCGCAATCGATGCATACAACGCGCGCGAGACTCTGGTTGGCTACCTGCGTGGCTTTGGCATCACTACGATTCACACCGGACACGGACCGGGTGCACTTGTCTCCGGCCAAACGATGATCGTCAAGACGCGGGACGGCGCCACCGAGCCTTCGATACTCAATCCGGCGGCGATGATTGCTGTCACTCTTGGCAACGCCGGGCTGGCACAGGCGGGCCGCTCCCCAGGAACCCGGTCGAAAGCAATCGCGATGCTCCGGACTGAACTGATCAAGGCGCAGGAATACCTCGCAAAGGTAGAGACCTCCGCAGCCGACAAGAAGCCCGAGCGGAACCTGCGATTGGACGCTCTCGGTCGGGTGATCAAGGGCGAGATACCGCTGCTCATCACGGCTCACCGTGCCACCGACCTCCTTTCAGCTCTGCGCATCGCAAAGGAATTCAAGATCAGAATAGTCCTTGACGGCGCAGCCGAATCCTATCTCCTGATCGATCAGATCAAGGCTGCGGGGATTCCGGTGATCATTCATCCAACCATGGCTCGCGCCGGGGGGGAGACCGAGAACTTAAGCATGGAGACGGCCTCAACCCTCCTCAAGGCCGGGATACCGCTCGCTCTGCAGAGCGGATTCGAAAGCTATGTTCCAAAGACCCGTGTTGTCCTGTTTGAAGCGGGAGCGGCGGCATCCAATGGACTCTCCTTCGAGCAGGCGCTTGCCGCAGTGACCATCTCAGCGGCGAGGATTCTCGGGATTGATGGGCGGGTCGGGTCGCTGCAGGCCGGAAAGGATGCAGACCTTGCGCTGTTTGATGGCGACCCGTTCGAGTTCACCTCGCACGTCACGACAGTCATCATCGACGGGCAAGTGGTCAGCCAGGAGGTGCGATGAGATGAACCACACCCGGCGATCGTACCCTCGTCACCTGCCCTCGACCATTCTTGGCATCCTGCTGGCACTCGTCACCCATTCGGTGCTTTCCGCGCAGACCCGTGTGCAGCAGGCGGCCCCTGACAGGAGGCCGAACGAGGGTGAAGGTCCCTTTGCACGTCTGGTCATCAGGGGTGCAACGATGATCGACGGGACCGGGGCACCACCGCTGGGCCCGGTCGATATCGTCATCGAGAACAACCGCATCCTGGAAATCCAAAGCGTCGGGTACCCGAAGGTGCCAATCCGTGCAGCGGTGCGTCCTCCGGCCGGGACGAAGGAGATCGACGCGGCTGGCATGTATGTCCTTCCGGGCTTTGTCGATGTCCACGGTCATATTGGCGGCCTCGCGCAGGGAACAACAGCAGAGTATGTCTACAAACTCTGGATGGCCCACGGCGTGACGACGATCCGCGACCCGGGGTCGATGAGCGGCGTCGACTGGACGCTGCAGGAGCGTCAAAGAAGCGCGCAGAACAAGATCGTCGCGCCGCGGATCTTTGCCTACGTCGTTCCCGGCAGCGGCTGGGACAGAGGACCGATCAACAGCCCTGAGGCAGCGGTCGAATATGTTCACTGGGCTAAGGAGAAAGGAGTCGACGGCTTCAAGGTAATCGGGAGCGGACCGATTTACGATCCCGAGAACATGGCGGCGCTACTCGAGACGGCGAAGAAGCTCGGCTTAGGGACAACTGCGCATCTCGCCCAGATGGGCGTCGCGCGCATGAATGCTCTCGATGCCGCCCGACTTGGTCTTGGCTCGATGGAGCACTGGTATGGCCTACCGGAGGCCCTTTTCACGAATCGAACCATCCAGGATTATCCCCTCGATTACAACTACAACGACGAACAGCATCGCTTTGGCGAAGCGGGGCGACTATGGAAACAGGCGGCGCCGCCTGGTAGTGAGAAGTGGAATGCCGTCATGAATGAGATGCTCAAGCTGGGCCTGACGATCGACCCGACCTTCACCATCTATGAAGCGAGCCGTGACCTGCAGCGGGCAATGAATGCCGAATGGCACGAGCGGTACACACTGCCATCGCTCTGGCGCTTCTACCAACCAAGCCGCGAAGCACATGGTTCGTTTTGGTTTGACTGGACGACGCAGAACGAGATCGAGTGGAAGAACAACTACCGCCTGTGGATGACCTTTATCAACGAGTTCAAGAACCGTGGAGGCAGGGTGACGACTGGTTCGGATTCGGGGTTTATCTACAAGCTCTATGGCTTTGATTACATTCGAGAATTCGAGCTTCTGCAGGAAGCCGGATTTCACCCGCTCGAGGTGATCCGCTCAGCGACGCTTTATGGGGCGCAATTGCTCTCTGCTCCGAAAGGCAAGCCGGTCGAGTTTGGGATGATCCGGCCGGGCCTCCTGGCCGACCTCGTCATCGTTCCGGAGAACCCGGTGGCGAACTTCAAGGTGCTTTATGGCACCGGTGCGATTCGTCTCAATGATCAGACCGGCCGCGTCGAGCGAGTTGGCGGCGTCAAGTACGTCATCAAGGACGGGATTGTTTACGAGGCAGCAAAGCTCCTGGCTGATGTTGAAAAGATGGTTGAGGAGGCAAAGAAGCGATCGCCAGTTGTCGTCAACTGATGGCTTGGCAGTGAAATCCTTTCTTGAGCGCTGTTGGCAGGTTTCTTTTCCTTATGCTCCGTTGCCTTCTCTTCATCCGGTCATCAGCGCGAATTGCGGCTGCCTGCGCTCTTGTCAGCGCCATTCTACTACTCGCCGTTTCATCAACTGGCGCCCAGAACCGTCGGGTACCCCTTCCTATTCTGGCGCGCATTCTGCAGCTCGAGGACGAGCGAGACCTCGGGAGCGGCGAGCTGATCCGATTGCTCGCTGATCGACGGCCGGAGGTGCGTCAGCGAGCTGCGCTCGCGCTTGGCCGCATCGGTGACAAGAGGGCGATCGCGGCGCTTCAGGAGAGTCTCAGACAGGACGCGAAAGATTCAGTGAGATTGTTGTCGGCGTTTGCGTTGGGGGAGATCGAAGACCCATCTTCGGTTGATGTGCTTCTGGCGGCGCTTGATCGACCCGACGAGTCAATTGCAGTG
>JANNRD010000100.1:0-4178 GCA_031401095.1 Acidobacteriota bacterium | reverse complement strand
CCGGACCTGATTCCACCTCAAGCGCCGGTGCCCCTGAGGGACAGCGCCCTTATCAAGGTAACTTCACAAATGACCACAGGAGTGAGATTCTGATGGAGACACGAGCCAAAGCTTATTACATTCTCAGTTTGCTGTTTCTTGCGGTGTCTGCGGCCTGTCGAGCGGGTAACGGCCCTGAGAATGCATCCGGGAGCGCTTCGCCCCCAGCGGATTCAACCAAAAAACCTGGCGCGACGATCGGTGTCTTTCTGCCGACGATTGCAACCTTTGCGCTTCGCAAGAGTCTCACACCAGGCTTTTCCGATGTGAGTGTCAAGTTTGGCCAAGCAGAAGATTACCCTCTTGCCGGGGATTGGGATGGAAACGGCAGCACTACGGTCGGGGTTTATCGGCCGAGCGATGCCACCTTCTATTTGCGAAACAGCAATACTGCAGGCAGTCCGGATGTCGCTGCTGCTCTCGGCGCCAAAGGCGACCTTCCCGTCGTTGGCGACTGGGATGGGAATGGAACAGTAACGCTTGGCGTGTATCGATCTTCCAATGTGACATTCTACCTGCGAAATACCAACGCGTCTGGTGACCCTGACCTTGTTGTGGCATTCGGCGACGTCGGAGATGCTCCGGTCGCCGGAGACTGGGATGGAAATGGTAGCGTGACTATTGGTGTGTTTAGACCGGAGTCCGCCACCTTCCTTCTGCGCAATAGCAACACACCAGGCAAACCAGATGTAAGCGTAGCGTTCGGCGTAAAAGGAGATGTTCCGGTTGTGGGCGATTGGGACGGGAACAAGACCACCACCATCGGGATATACCGGCCAAGCATTTCCACGTTTTCTCTCCGAAACAGCAATACCTTCGGCAGTCCGCACGAGGTAGTGACCTTCGGGTCGCCAGGGCATAAACCGGTCGCAGGAAACTGGTATTAAACGACTAGCTAGCTGTCGCTGCACAATCAGGGTACGGCCCACACATTGACCGGTCCGCGCGGGCGAGGTCTCCATCTCAGGCGGCTACTGCAGGTAGACCGCTGGCACGGGCGCAGCTCAGAAGAGACAAGTTGCAAGGAGAGTCAACTCGAAAGCCCGTCGTAGCAACGGGAAGATGTCCCCTCCCCTTGGTTGGCGACAGCAACAATGCCCAAAAGTCCAGCGCGATCGTACCCGACCATCCGCCGCACCACCGTCCCATTCTTTTGTTCGACGTGACATTGATCATTCTTCTTATATGGGCGCGAACGGGTGAAGGTTAGCTTTTCTTTGCGGCAGAAACCAAGCAGTTCGTTGTTCATAAACTCGGTGCCATTATCCGTATCCAGTCCAAGTAGTGGGAATGGCAGTAGTTCTTGCACTTGCCGCAATCCGCGCACAACCTCTTCCTGATGATGGCTGAGCAGAGCGAGGCATTCCGTCGATCCAGTCGCGACGTCTGTTAAGGTCATGGTCAAGAGATAAGCGCCCCCGGTCGAAGTGCCGCAATGTGCGACCAAGTCGACTTCCAGGAAGCCACACTTAAGATCATCCCAGTCTGCGAAAGTCCGGATTGGAATCTGGTGTTTGAGTAGGGCGCCGGAGCGGGTTGTCCAAAACCGCGGCGGCCGGAATGGCGAACTTCATAAAGCAGTCGATCCACTGTCGCCGAGCTGATCCGTCGGAGTTTCTCCCTGACCTCATCAGCCAAACAAAGGTGACAGTGCTTCTCTAAAACTGATATGAACTCCGGCAGAAATGGTGCGAGGCGTTTGGAGCAGAGGCGATTAGCTACCTGCCAGATTGGCGCCTCTCTCACCGCGTCTGTATACTCTCGTCGTCGGCGAGCCGGTTGTTTGTCGGCAGGTAACAGAGACTTTGCGGAGAGATTCAATCGCACCCATCGCGAAGCGGTGCTCGACAGGTACCTTTTTCACACTCTCAATGAGGTGCGCGAACAGACGGGGAAATGGCTGATCGAATACAATGAGCTGCGTCCTCACGAATCTCTCGGCAACCTGACGCCGAGGGAGTTCGTCTTGACCTCGCAGCCGAAACCTCTAGTTACTAGTGGTACCAATTAAAGGGATGGTTACACCCCTCAGTGAGTATTTAATGTTGTGTCAACCCTAAGAGCCCCGGCGAGCCGCAGGCAATGATGCCTTACGGCTCGCCAGGAGATATCCCGGTGCTGGAAACTGCGACTGACCAACAGTTGAGAGGTCGAGATTAGTCCCGTTACAAACGAGACTCACGGCCACGATGAGCTACTGCTGTACGCGGTTTGTCAGCGCTCCGGAGACATTTGTCGTGTTCCCAAATATTCTGTTGGTGACAAACGAGTCGCCGGTTGCTCCCGCAATGACACTTACGCCGGTGGTGTTGTTAAAGACATCGCAGTTCGAGATGCGAATGGTTGTGCCTGCGGCCGCGGCAGCAATACCGGTCAAGTTGTTCGTCACTATATTGCCCTCGCAGTTGATGATGCCGTTTCCCTCGGCAACGATACCGAAATTCGAATTCTGAGAGATGACGGAACGGCTGATCGTGGCGTTGGCGTTAGACAACACATCGACCCCGGTTGCCACACCCGCGATGCGAACATTTTCAAGTGTTGCTGTTGCTGTTCCGACAGTAGTCGTGACTCTGACACCAATATTCGAGCCGACTCCATTGCTTAACCCCGTGATCGAGGTGTTTCTCACGGTCAAATTGCCGGCGGCAGCAAGGGAAACCTCGATGCCGTTCGCCGCAAAGCCGGCAATGGTGCAGTTCTCGACGATGAGATTTTTCGCCGCAAGGTACCTGATGCCGCTAGTCCCTGTTACTCCTCCGTTTATCGAAACGTTCCGGATCACTACTACTGACGTCGCTGCGGCATTAACAATGATCCCACTGGTTCCAGCGTTGAGAATGCCCGCCAGCGTGCCATCGCCGTTGATCGTGATCGACTTAGTGATCGTCACGGAACCAAAGCCACCAGGATCCAGTACCGAGATCTCGCCCCCAGTTGCCGTCTTTGAGATCGCCCCGGCAAAAGTTTTGCACGGTGCAGTACGGCTGCACGGGTTCACGTCATCCCCGACTCCTGAAACCCAGGTTCGGGTCGCCTGGGCCAGAGTCACAGGGCCCAGCAGCAGACAGAGAACGAATGCAGTCAGCAGCGAGAACTTCGATATCATCTTGTCCATGAGTTATCTCCTTGTGAGTGTCACATTGTCAGCGGCAGACAGCAGCAGGAAACTGCCCCTGTCTATTATTTGAACCTGAAGTTTGCACGATATTCTGCACCATCATTCAATTTGAGAACCAACTGTCGGCACGTCCCGGCCCACGATCGCGGTGTTCTCCAAAGATACGTGTACTGGTCGGTAATCGGGTCATAACCGAAACCGTCGTCGCTTGTCGCGATCGCTTCCTGGCCCTGAACAGGCAGGCCCTCTGCGCAGTCGATTCGAATGGAGGCGGGATAGCCAGGAGCCAAGACGTTCATCGCCGTGTTTCCGTTGAGACTGAACTTAACCGGGACAACCCTAGCCGCATGAAGCGTCCTGAGTTCCGGCAGATTTCCGATCGGCTCGAAAAAGCCCTTGAAGTCGTACAAGAGGACCGAGACCGGAAACGTGCACACGCTTGAATTGTTCGATGCATCGGTTGCCGTCGCAGTCACAGTCGTGACTCCGATCGGGAATGTGGATCCGGATGCGGGAACGGCGGTGACCGATGCCTCCGAAGATCGATCCGAGGCAGTGACAGTATACGTCACGGCCATCGAGGCTGTTGTCGCCTTCGCGTGCAACCTGCCGACAACCACCGATGGACAGTTGATTACCGGAGGCGTCGTATCCACTACCTTCACCGTGCGCGTAACGCTGGCGGCCACGGAGCCACCGGGAGCCGTATAAGTGATCTGGTAAGTGCCCAGCTTGTCCGGGTCAACGTTGCCAGAGGTTGTCACTGGGATGGTCTCGGTGCTGTCGTCTTGTGCCGTTGCGCCCGGATCCTCAAAATCCGAGTGACACTCGACAATCATCGGATCGGGCCCAATAAGCGTGATCGCAACGGCGCCGGTGACTGTCACTGTGAAGCTGGAGTGCCCACCATTTTGGCTGCTGCATACGACAGTTGTCACACCACCAGGAAAGAATGCGCCTGAGGGTGGGTTGCAGACGACTGGGCCGCAGCGGTCAGAGGAAGGCGCCGGGTCGGGAT
>JANNRD010000099.1:0-4098 GCA_031401095.1 Acidobacteriota bacterium | reverse complement strand
CTCTGAGTCTCTGCGTCTCTGCGGTTCATTACTTCTGCAAGGAGGCCTAAGGTTTTGGTGTGCGCGCGCGGTCCTGCTCCAGTTGTTTCGCTTTTAACTTCTGCACTTCAGCGAACTCGCGCGCGGCCTCTTCGCGGCGACCGAGTTGTTGGTATATCCGCGCGAGCCAATACCGCCGGTCAGGATCGGTGGGGTTCTTGCCGACGGAGAACTCTAGTGGAGCGACCGCTTCAGCAGCCTTCCCACGCTTGAACAGTATCTTCCCGAGCAGCGCGTTCGCATCAGGTGAATCCGGTACCAGCTTCATCGCGACAACCAAGTGCCTCTGGGCATCTTCAAGGTTTCCCTGTGCCTCGTTCAAGAAAGCGACGTAGTAGAGAGTCAGGAAATCGCCCGGACGACTGCCCAGTTCGCGGTCAAAGGCCGCGAGTGCCTCCTTGTTGCGGCCAAGTTGCTGGTAGGCAAGTCCAAGCGAGTATTGCAGACGAGGAAGCTTGCCATCCATCTTCGCTGCGATCTCCAGCTCAGCGATGGCACGCTCGTAGTCACGGCTTGCGATCAGCGATTGGCCGCGCAATAGATGAGATACAGGCAGACCGGCGGGGAAGGCCGCGAGACGTTCGACCATGACACGCAGCTCCGGCCGATTGAGATGGAGATAAGCGAGGCCAAGGCTGTAGAGGACCGCGACGTCCTGCCGCGCATCATCGAGCGTCAGTTCAAGTTGAATGACCGCAGCCTCGTCCTGCCCAATTTCGACAAGCGATAAGCCGTAGAGCTGTCGCGCCTGCACTGAATCCGGATTTCTTTCCAAAACACCTCTGAGCGTGTCTGCAGCCCTGGCATACTGGCCGGCGCGGTAATGGGCGATGCCGAGATTGAGGAGGATTTGCGTCAGCCCCGGGGCAAGCTTAAGCGCCGATTCATAAGCGGTGATTGCTTCGTCGTATTTGCCAAGCTGCGCGAGCACTGCGCCGAGATTGGCCAGAGCTTCGACGTAATCGGGCTTGATCTTCAGCAGAGCTCGATACTCTTCTGCCGCGTCGGTGAGCTTGCCTTGTTGTTGCAGTTGGACGGCACGATTGAATTGCGCCGTGACGTCGGTCGCGGTCGTAGGGGCGGAGCTCGTCCCTGCCCGTCCAACCTGGCTCGCGGGTGAGACCATCATGACGCAGGCGATTAGCAGCGTTGGCAACATTGCACGGTCTGTTCAAGGCTGGGCTTTAGCCGGTTTGCTGCGCGCCTGCCACTGCATTTCCAATTCTCTCAAATGCGCGGAGTCCGGTGCGTCAGGCTTCAATTTCAAATAGGCGCGAATCGCGTCAGCAGCTTCCTTGAAGTTCTGCTCATGCGCGTAGACTTCGGCGAGGTAAACGTGGGCACGGCTTGCGCTCTCCGGTCCGACCTTCAGCGCTCGTTGCAGGGACTGCTTCGCTTCCTCATAACGATCGAGCGAGAGGTTGCCGTATCCGAGCAGCAGCAGCGTCAGCGGAATGTTCGGTTCGAGGACAAAGGCCTTTTCAAGATTGCCGACCGCGACGGCAAACCGTTTTTGCTGAATCTGGCAGTAGCCAATCCCGCGCAGGGCCGGGGAATACTTGCTGTTGAGCTCGAGCGCACGAGCGAAA
The DNA here is from genome assembly GCA_031401095.1 of Acidobacteriota bacterium. GTDB lineage: Bacteria > Acidobacteriota > Blastocatellia > RBC074 > RBC074 > JANNRD01. Next base: position 2,470 of record JANNRD010000099.1, on the reverse strand, counting down.
TCGGATTCGGCTTCCGTCAGTTGGTTGCGTTGCATCAAGAGGTTCGCGCGCTCGGTTAGCGCTTGAAAGTATCCTGGGTAGAGTTCGACCGCCTGACTGAACTGCGATAGCGCCTGATCGGCCCGATTCTCTTTTTGCAGCTTAAGGCCTTCTTCGTACGACTTGCGCGCCGCCTTTGGGATGTTCTGCGCAGCCTCGGCCGCGCTCACTATGCCCGCATTTGCATCAGGTCCATGCCTGTGCAGCGGGAGTCGCAAGCTGATGTCAACTTGCACCCGATTGGCATAACCGCGATTAGTGTCAGCTTCGATCGGATCGCAGTATTGCTCGGGAACGTCCGGGTTAATTGCATAGACACGGTAGCGCCCTCGCGTCAGCCCGCGAAGCTCATAGTTGCCATCTTCGTCGCTGAAAACATCCCGTTTTATGCCGTTCATCCCTTCAGCAAAGACCTTCATCCTCGTCTTTGGTGGGCGACCGTCGGGTAAGCTGACCCGCCCAAAGATAACGAAGGTACCGCCTTGGGGAACCTGGCCCTGTTGAACTGCGCGGATATCAGTCGCCGAGGTGCCGAACAGCAACGCCATCATCAGAAAGTAAAAGGCGCAGCATCCGAGCAGAGATCGTGAATCAGACATGACACGCCCCCTGTAAAAAGGGGGGTTGCAATCTCGTTGCAACCCCCCTTACTTTTCCTCGCTTCAGCTCTTGGTTAGAAGTATATCTTGACCGCAAGCTGAATGACGCGAAAATTGGACACGGCACCGTGCAAATTATTGATTTCGCCAACACCGTTGCCCAGACGCGGATTGCCACTGAGAGTGCCGCCACGGACGTTATTAATGTTCGCTGAACCAGCCTGCCGTTGGTCGAGGTAGGCCTGGAAGTTGTTCCAGGTCACGCCGCGGTTCATATCGCTGAACTGCGGGGAATTGAAAATATTGAACATCTCAACACGCAGTTGCAGGTTGCGAGATTCACTCCCGAGCGGGAAGTTCTTGAACACCGACAGATCGGTGACGTTGATGCCCGGTCGGCTCAGATAGTTACGTGGATAGGCTCCCTTCGCGGCCAATGCCTCTGCGACACTTGGCAACCGGGTGGTTTCCCAATTGAAGTACTTGGCTTCAGTCTTGCTCGCATTCGCGTCGCCGGCGAAGTAGCCGCGCACCGGTTCCGTCCAGCTACCACCGAGCCGCTGACCTAGATTGATGCCGCTTATACCAGCACCGACGTCTTCCGGCTGTCCGGAGATGAACTGTGTGATGCCAGTGATCTGCCATCCATTGGTGACACCCTTGATGATCGAATTGGCGTCCTTCAACCCGGGTATACGCCAGTCGTAGTTGATGACCGCGACGTGTGTGCGGTCAAATGCGAGCAGACGGTAGTCCGCACAACGTGAGCAAATCGGGTTGATAAAGTCGCTGTAAGTGTTGGCCGTGCCCATCGCCTTCGAGTAGGTGTAGGACATACCAAAATTGAACGTGCGACCGAGGCGTTTGCTCAACGTCGTCTGCAGAGAATGATAGTTTGAGGAGCCGCCGAAGGTGCGCATGCCGACTGTGTTATAGCCCGGGTACTTCTTCAGGAAGTCCGGAGCCAAGGCGAACTGGCCTGAGAACTTCACGCCAGCATCTTTATAGATTTGTGGCAGTCCCGGTTCCTCGTCCGGTACGACGCCGCCAGCGTATTTTGCCGGGTCTTGCGCCGCCTTAGTGAAAAGCTCGCCGGAAGGACTGTAATTGAGGTTGAGCAGCTCTTGTTGATGGCGCGAGAGCGTGCCGACATAGCCGACGCTCAAGACGGCATCCCAGCCGAGGTCATGCTGCACCTGCAGGCTGAAACTCTGAACGCTGGGAACGAATCCTTCCTGATCGGCCGAGATCACGGCACTGGTGCCAAGGGCGATCGCCCCGGTGTTCTGGCCCACCGTCGAGAGATTGCCGAAGTTGAACGTTGGAAAGACGAACTTCGGTGGCTGACCAACGGCCTGGAAGGAAAGCTCGTTGCCCTGGACGCGGTCATAACCCCAGCGATAACCGCCACGCAAGACCGTCTTCTTGTTACCGAAGAGGTCATAAGCAAACCCGATCACCGGCCCGTACTGCACTCCGCGGCTCTTGATCCCGCCGGGGAAGTTGCCATCTTTCTGGCCTTTCATCCCATTAAACGGATCGCCCGAACCAGGCACTATGCGCCCAACCAGATAGGATGGCAGCAGCGTGTTTGGAGTGGTGGGATCAAATGCGCGCTGGTTTGCCGATGAACAGCCGCCGGCAGCGAAGGTACCCGCCACGCAGGTCGGCCGATAGAGCCGCACGGCTTTTGCCGGGTCGAACTTGCTCTGCACGAAGTAGTATTCCTGCGCACGCTTGTCGTATTGCGGGTAGATCAAAGAGAAGCGCATGCCGTAATCCACGGTCAGCCGACTATTGACTCTCCAGTTGTCCTGCGCGTACCACTCGAT
>JANNRD010000098.1:0-19742 GCA_031401095.1 Acidobacteriota bacterium | reverse complement strand
GATTGGTCTTGCACGGATTGCGGGTCAGCCAGGGAGCTGCCACCTCAAACCGGCATCAGGGCAGGAGCGCGGGGGCGGGTTCGGCGACGGGCAGACTGAAGGCGTGGCTCGGGCTTGGCTGACCGGATTCCTGTTTTTTTTTCGCTTGCGGCTTTGAAATGGCAAATAGTTGTTGCAAATCTACATATTGTGCTAAAATCCCCGGCCAGCTACCAGATGTGCGATTTGTGTCAGCAGGGCCGCAGCAAGAAACCAAACTGGCTGGACCTCATGAGTAAGAGTGGAGAGCTGTGTTTTGGTTGTCCCATAGTTGAAGGAACGTCTGCGCGCTGAGTTGTGCGCTTCTTTTCGCAGCCCTGATTTGCCGGTGTGGCTGTTGAGATCAGGGAGAGCTTTGGAACTCTTGGTTCGAATGCAGGAGACGCAGAATGTCATTAGATGAATTCAGAGTACTAAGCATCGATTTCGATCCGGATCTGATTACCGGGGCGCGCATCAAAGTCATCGGCGTCGGCGGTGGCGGTGGCAACGCTGTCAATCACATGATCGAGGCTGGGATAGAGGGTGTCGAGTTCCTCGTAGCGAACACGGACATGCAGGCGCTCAATCGATCGCTTGCTCCGGTCAAGCTGCAGCTTGGGGCCAAACTGACGAAGGGGTTGGGTGCCGGGGCAAACCCGGAGGTTGGCCGTGAAGCAGCGATGGAAGACACCGGAAAGATTCTCGAGGCGCTCGAGGGCGCGGACATGGTCTTCGTCACCGCCGGGCTTGGCGGAGGCACGGGAACCGGAGCCGCACCGATCATCGCCTCGCTCGCCTCGGAAATCGGCGCATTGACCGTGGCGGTGGTGACCAAGCCGTTTCCGTTCGAAGGCCGGATGCGGATGCGTCAGTGTGAGAATGGACTCGACGAACTGCGGTCGGCGGTTGATACTCTGATTACTATTCCGAATGAGCGTCTCAAACAGACGGTTGATCGGTCCGCTTCATTGGCCGAGGCCTTCCATCGCGCTGATGATGTCCTTCGTCAGGCGGTCCAGGGCATCTCAGATCTGATCACCATACCCGGCTATATCAACGTCGATTTTGCTGACGTCAAGACGATCATGAAGGGTATGGGGATGGCGCTCATGGGTACGGGTCACGCTGCAGGCGAGAGTCGCGCTTCGGAGGCCACGACGAGAGCGATCTCGAGCCCTCTCCTTGAAGAGGCTTCGATCGAAGGTGCGAGGGGTGTCCTCGTCAACATTACCGGTGGCAGGGATCTTGCACTCGCCGAGGTGGATGAGGCCATGCAGATCATTCACAGCGCCGCAGATCCGGAAGCCAACATCATCTTCGGCACGGTCACAGATGAGCGCATGCAGAACGAGATGAAGATCACAGTCATCGCAACCGGGTTTGGCAAGATCATGGCAGTCAGTGAGAATCTTTATGCCATCAGATCTGGTGCGCCCCAGGTGCCGGCTCGTGCCAATGGCGTCTTGCCTACGCCTTCGCGTGGCTCGTCTGATATTGATGTTCCAGCCTTCATTCGAAAGAAGGTTGATTGAGTTGAACTCGTCTTGCGGTAGCTTGACGTCCCCGTCCGAGAGGCTACCGCATGGTCCAGGAGGCTCGCTCAGGCGAGCCTCCTGGGTTGATTTTCTTCGGGTTATCTCTTTCCGGTCACCGCAAACAAGATTCGCTATTCTGGTTGTCGAGACTCAGCGTCATGGCCACTGACGTACCTCATCCCGTGTCTGGCCCGCTTGCACCGACCAAACGGATGGAGTACGATGGGCCCATCAACGAGCTACAGGGTCGAGTGTTAATCGCGCGAGCGGTTGGGCTTATCGCCTGTGTGACTCCAGCATAGTTCCTCCGTTGATCTCTCGTGGGGCAGTTCTCAAACCACTGATTCTCTTTGGCGAGTTTACTTTGCCTCCACGTCTATCGCGTCAGACTACTCCAGTGCCTGGGTTACGCGACAGCAGTGTTGTTCTTGTGAGGAGCTCAAGTCCGGGATGCTCAGCGAACCCGATTTACTCAGCGCGTCGTGGCGAGGAGTACTTGGTCGAAGCGAGGCGGGTCGGGGGATACCGGCAGACTAAAGTTGAGGAGGAGAACTGGTGAACAGAAAGCTGATTCGCACCACACTGGCTGAGGTCAAGGAAAGGGAGCAGCAATTGCACGAGCGAGCCCAGCAGGCGCAGCTAGCGCGACAGGCTCAGGCCCAGATGCCTGAGCAAATGCCGCTCCAGCCGAAGAAGAAAATTCCCCCGGAACAGACCAATGCCGAAACCTTCTACTACAAGAAACAGATGGACGCCAGGACTCCCATGGTCATTGTCCTCCAGGATGGCGAGGTCCTCCACGGCGCGATTGAGTGGTATGACAGAGGCAGCATTAAGCTCCATCGTCTGGATGGCCCAAACCTCCTGATCCTCAAGCACAATATCAAATACCTCCATAAGGACCCGGCTGGTCATGACGGTGGGGACTAGAATCGCCTGCCTTTCGGAAACGCGCGATGTCTCAGTCATTTGCCAGTACAGGCGCTGACGGGCGACGCCGCCCACGTATTGGGATCACGATCGGTGATCCGGCTGGGATCGGGCCTGAGGTCAGCCTCAAGGCGATTGCACACGAGGGGCTGCTTCGCGACTGCCAGCCGGTGCTGATCGGTGATGCTCAATACCTTAATTCCTGGGCGCTGACCTTTGGTCTCGCTACGACCGCCCGCATTATCATTGCTGGCGATTCAATCCCGGATGACCTGACCCATCCGGCAATCTATACTCTCGACAACATCAAAGACACCATCGCCATGGGCGCGGAGTCGGCCGAATCCGGGCGAGCCTCTGCCCAATATGTCGAGACCGCCGCCCGCCTGTGTCTCGCCGGAGAACTCGATGCGATGACGACTGCGCCGATCAGCAAGAGAGCCCTCTCATTGGCCGGCTACCAATTTCCGGGACACACCGAGTTTCTTGCTCATCTCGCGAATTGCTCGGACTTTGCCATGGCCTTTGTTGCCCCGTCGCTTCGCGTTGCCCTCCTGACAACGCACGTCCCGCTCGCTCAGGTCCCTTCACTCGTCAAGAGAGATGGGGTTGAACGTCTGATTCGTCTGGTAGATCGTGAAATGAGAAGGTACGGATTGGCCCGACCACGGATCGCGCTCGCGGCGATTAACCCGCACGCTGGGGAAGGAGGTCTCTTTGGTCTTGAGGAGGCCATCGAGATGCGGCCCGCGGTTGACGCTTGCCGCGCCGATGGCCAGATCGAAGTCACTGGGCCTCATTCAGGCGATACTGTCTTTGTCAGAGCCCACCGCGGTGAGTTCGATATCGTCATCTCCTGTTATCACGATCAGGGATTGATTCCCATCAAGTGTCTTGCGTTCGGCGAGGCCGTCAATGTGACACTCGGTTTGCCCTTCATTCGCACCTCCGTCGATCACGGAACCGCGTTTGATATCGCGGGAAAGGGCTGCGCCGATGACTCCAGCATGGTAGCCGCGATCAAACTCGCCATCGAACTCTACCATCAGCGGTCCTAGCCAGCACAAGACTTAGACTCGTGCGAGTTGACCAGGGCCAGGATACGGTATATGAAACGTTGGCATTGGCTGCTGACCTGACCGGGGGGTAACGACGCCCGGTCAGGCAATGGTCCTTCGTGATGGCGTGAAAGGGGGTAGGCAATGGAAGAGAAGATCAATCAGGCCAAGATGAATGCGCTCCTGGGACGGGTCGTCAATGACCTTGGTGCGTCCCTCAGTTCGTCGCTGACATATCTCGGTCAGAAGCTGGGGCTTTTCGCTGCCCTGGCGCGTGAGGGGCCGTTGACGTCAACAGAGCTTGCGAGCAGCACCGGCACGGTCGAGCGGTACGTTCGTGAGTGGCTGATCAACCAGGCAGCAGGCGGTTATGTCGAGTATGATCCGTCGACGGGACGCTACTTTTTGTCGAAAGAGCAATCCACCGCGCTGACGGATAAGAACAGCCCCTATTTCGTAGGCGGCGGGTTCTATATCACAAAGGCAATGTCGGCCGCCGTGGGACGGATCGAGGAGTCATTCCGGAGCGGCGGCGGGATGCAGTGGGGAGACCACGACCCCGATCTTTTTATCGGGACAGAGCTCTTCTTTCGACCAGGCTACATTGCGAATCTCGTTGCCAGTTGGCTGCCAGCGCTGAGCGGCATCGAAGCAAAGTTGAAGGCAGGTGCGAGGGCCGCAGACATCGGCTGTGGTCACGGGGCGTCGACCATCATCATGGCTCAGGCTTACCCGAAGTCCCATTTTTACGGATACGACAACCACGAGGATTCGATCGTCCGCGCCCGCGAGGCAGCGCGCCAGGCCGGCGTCGATCATCGAACTACATTCGAGGTCGCCGGGGCAGGTGAGTTCCCCGGAGGGGGCTACGATCTGATCGCTTTTTTTGACTGCCTCCACGATATGGGCGACCCAGTCGCAGCGTCAAGGCGAGCCTACGAGACGCTTCATGCCGATGGTAGTGCGATGATCGTCGAACCGATGGCAGGTAATCGAGTGGAGGAGAACTTCAACCCCGTTGGGAGGATATTCTCCGGGGCCTCAACGCTCTGTTGCACGCCGAACTCGTTGGCCGTTGGCGGTCCCGCGCTTGGCACCATGGCGTCAGATGATGTACTGAGACAAACGGTCCTGGCCGGAGGATTCTCGTCATTCAAACGAGTGACCGAGACACCGTTCAACCGCATTTTCGAGGCCAGACCGTGAGACAAGTCCTGGCGGCTGGTCAGAAGAGGAATAGTGCGCCCGACAGGGCTCGAACCTGTGACCTACGGCTTCGAAGGCCGGCGCTCTATCCAACTGAGCTACGGGCGCAATTAACTGATCTTCAATGATCTTCGATTGAGAGCCTTACCATGACGCAAAGCGGTGAGTAAAGCAGGGCCTCAGACTACCAGAAAATGAAAGGAAGGCAAAGCAGGCCTCCGTGGGATCTGCACCCCAGCCAGCCTCCGCAGGAACGTCAGCGTTTGCCGGCGAGGCTCGGCCCGTCCGCCGGTAGCTTGGCGTTTGCCAAATTGTGCTACCTGCGTAATACGCACCGGTGTTCGAAGAGGATTCTCCAATGACCTGGCCCGTCCGATGCTCGATGCTAGTCCTCGCGCTCGCGGTCTCGCTGACTGCACTCTCACAAACTGCGCCGGCGCCATCTGGTCCATTGCCGACAGCACGGCAACTGCGCTGGCACGAGATGGAGATGTACGGTCTCGTTCATTTCGGCCTGAATACGTTTCAGGACAGGGAATGGGGTGACGGCGATGCTTCCCCGCAGCTCTTCAATCCAGACCAGTTTGATGCCGATCAGATCGTCCTTGCGGCAAAGGCCGGGGGACTGAAGGGTCTCGTCCTGGTCGCCAAACATCACGACGGTTTTGCACTCTGGCCAACCGCGACGACGGATTACAACATCACCCGAAGCCCCTGGCGGAATGGCGGTGGGGATATTGTCCTGGAATTCCAGCGAGCATGCGCGAGGCACGGACTCAAGTTTGGCGTCTACTGCTCACCGTGGGATCGGAATCACAAGGACTACGGCACTTCACTCTATTTGAAAGCATACCGCGAACAGTTGCGGGAGCTGTACACGAGATACGGCGAATTGTTTGTCTCCTGGCACGACGGCGCAAACGGCGGTGATGGCTATTACGGTGGGGCGCGCGAAAGACGCCTCATCGACCGAACGACCTACTACGATTGGGATACCACGTGGGCGATGACGCGGAGGTTGCAGCCGGGTGCGGTCATCTTTAGCGACATCGGCCCCGACATTCGCTGGGTCGGCAATGAGAAGGGGTTTGCGGCAGAGACGAGTTGGGCGACGTTCATGCCGGTCGCGCCAGATGGCATCGGCAAAGCCGCCCCCGGATACTCGAAAGACGCTGAAGCTCCGGGCGGACATCGTCAGGGACAATTCTGGATCCCGGCTGAGTGCGATGTGCCTCTGCGACGGGGCTGGTTCTACCATGAGGATCAGGACAACACGGTGAAGACTGCCGGGCAGCTCCTCGATCTCTATTTCAAGAGTGTCGGCCGCGGGGCCAACCTCGATCTCGGTCTGGCACCCGACAAGCGCGGGCTGCTGCACGAGAAAGACGTCAGTGCGCTGGCGGAGTTTGGCCAACAGTTATCGAGGATGTTCGGAGTGAATCTGGCGGCAAGCGCCCGCTTCGAGGCCTCGAATGTGCGCGGGAAAGACTTGAGGCTTTTCGGTCCGGCGCAACTTGTCGACCAGGATCGGTACTCATACTGGGCAACGGACGACAACGTGACCACGGCTCAGCTGACAATCAACCTGGGGTTCGCGAGGACGTTTAAGATCATTCGGCTGCGTGAGAACATCAAGCTCGGGCAGCGTATCGAGGCGTTCGCGGTCGATGCCTGGATCGGCACCGGATGGAAAGAGATTGCAACTGCGACAAGTATCGGGGCAAACAGGCTGATCCGTCTGCCTGAGAATGTCACCACGAGCAGGGTCAGACTGCGGATTACACAATCACCGGTCTGTATCGCGCTCAGCGATTTTGGGCTGTTTGTTGAGGAGGGTGTCAGATGACCATGACGCGACTAGCACTGGCAGTGTTTGTTTGCTTGCTTTTTCTGCCCGCGGCTCCCTCGGGTGTCGCGCAAAGGACTCCTCTGGCAAGAGCGCCCAATATCGTCTTCATTATGAGCGACGATCACGCGGCTCACGCAATCAGCGCCTATGGCAGCAGACTCATCCAGACCCCAAACATTGACCGGTTGGCAAAAGAGGGGATGAAGTTTGAGAACTGCTTTGTCACGAACTCGATCTGCACGCCGAGCCGCGCCGCGATTCTCACGGGCAAATACGCGCACCTCAATGGTGTACCTGTCTTCAATCACATCGACAACTCGCAACCGATCCTTCCGAAGTATCTGCAGGCGGCCGGCTATTACACCGGGATGGTTGGCAAATGGCATCTCGGCGGTAATGATCCGAACCGGCCTGAGGACGGAAAGCCAGCCGGGTTCGACTACTGGAATATCCTTCCGGGTCAGGGTGTCTACTATGATCCGGTCATGATCGAAAATGGAGAGAGAAAGAAACTGACGGGTTACACAACCGACATCATCACTGATCTCGCCATCCAGTTCTTGCAAAAGCGCCCGGTCGACAAACCATTCTTTCTAATGTATCACCACAAGGCTCCGCACCGACCGTGGGACCCGGACGAGAAGCACCGAAAGCAGTTCGAGAACTACAACGTGCCATTACCCGCCACGTTCGATGATGATTACAAAGGCAAATCGGACGCCTCTCGCGAGGCGACAATGCGCATTGACGTTGACCTCAACGACCGCGATCTGAAGACTAAGCCACCTGCCGGTTTGATCGGCCGTGAATTGAAAAACTGGAAGTACCAGCGCTACATGCGCGATTACCTGGCCTGTATCGCAGCCGTTGACGACAATGTTGGACGATTTCTTGACTGGCTCGGTCAAAACGGTCTGGCCGAAAACACGATCGTCATCTACACGTCCGACCAGGGCTTCTTTCTTGGGGAGCACAACTTCTTTGACAAGCGATTCATGTACGAAGAGGCGCTGCGCATGCCCTTTCTCATTCGCTGGCCAGGCCGGATCAAGGCGGGCAGCGTCAATGCGGGGATGATACTCAATGTAGACTTCGCACCGATGATGTTGGAAGCAGCGGGAGTGAAGACACCGTCCGATATGCAGGGGCGCAGCTTTCTGCCCTTGCTCACCGGGCGTGCGCCCGGGGATTGGCGGACCGCGATGTATTACCGCTATTACCATCCCGGTCATCACAATGTCGCTGTGCATTACGGGATTCGCACCCATCGCTTCAAGCTCATACATTTCAACAAGCTGGACCAATGGGAGCTCTACGATCTGAAGGCGGATCCGGCAGAGATGCGTAATCTCTATCACGATCGCGCCCATGCGGACACTGTCAAACGACTCAAGGCGGAGATGTACCGGTTGAAAAAGGAGCTCAAAGACAACGACCAGTTCGTCGATGGCCTGCCGAAGGATGATGTCGGGTAGGCTCTTTGAAGCCGAGGTCAGCGCAGTCGCGTCAGGCGACGCTCATCCGGTTCCTTGCGACCGAACAGTTGCTTGAGTATCCCCGGTCGCTCCGGTGTCATCATCGACTTGATCTTTCGCAAGAGAAGCTCCGTTGCCTGCTCGCCAGCGGTAATCATCTCGGAGGCCTTCGACAGGTCATCTGGGCGGATATGACCGATTTTCGGGATGATGACGACATCGGCGTCCTGGTAAAGATAGGAAACGGTGCTCCTTCCCATGATTGACAGCGACTGAGACATGATCGTGAAGAGATTGGTTGGCTGCGGAATCGGGCGGTGCTGCGAGTTGACGTCGACGGCGATGACGAGATCCGCCCCCATGACCCTTGCCACCGCGGCCGGAAGATGTCCAACTACTCCGCCGTCAACCAGCAAGCGTCCATTGACCGGCACCGGAGTGTAGTAGATCGGCATCGCGCAGCTTGCCCTGATCGCGAGTGGGAGACTGCCTTCGGTAAAGACCACCATCTTGCCCGTTTGAATATCAGTCGCGACCGCACCGAAGGGAAGGCGAAGATTCTCGAACTCGGTGACGGGGAAGTGCGCGCGCACATAATCCTCGGTGCGAGCGTTGCTGTAGAAGCCAAGCCGCGAAACGGTGACGCGGCCGAGGTCGCTCCACCTGATCTTTGTTGCGAAATCGTTGATCTGATCCGGGCTGAGCCCTGAGGCGTAGGCTCCACCTATCAGCGATCCAACACTCGTCCCGGCGATCAGATCAATCGGGATTCCGTTTCGTTCAAGGACGCGCAAGACTCCGATGTGAGCCATGCCGCGGGCCATTCCGCCGCCCAGCGCGAGTCCAACTCTTGCCCGCTTCCTTTTCTTCAGGCTCATCCACAGCCCCTTCCTGCCGCACATCTTACCAGAGATCGCCAGAGATGACGTGCGCCGCACACTTCGATAGAGGCCTTCTTCGCCATTCACCGTAGGAGCCTGCAGGTGACTGCGCTAGAATCACCTCGTCACTTTGGGATGGACCAAGGCTTGAAACTCATGCTACAGGACGAGACTGCCGTAACCGGGCGCGAGCAACTTGTCGGCGTCAGCCTCTTTGTTGTTGCGCTCCTGCTGGGTGCGTGGCTCCGCTTCCACGATATCGGCATCAAGCCCCTTCACCACGATGAGGGCGTCAACTCATACTTCCTCCTCAACCTTGCACATCAGGGTCGTTACGCCTATGACCCGGAAAACTATCACGGCCCGACGCTCTACTATCTTGCGCTCGGACCAGTCTGGGTGCTCGGAGAGACGGACCTGGCATTGCGCTTCTGGCCAGCCCTCTTCGGTCTTGCCGCGATTGCGGTGCTCTGGTGGATGCGTCGCGAGCTTGGGACGATTGGTATCGCCGCTGCCGGTCTTCTGATCGCGCTATCTCCCGGACTGGTCTATTTCTCTCGCGACTTCATCCACGAGATGTCGTTCGGGTTCTTTACACTCGGCATGGTGGTCGCAGCCTGGCGTTACGTCGAGACCCGCAGCTTCGGCTCTCTCGCGGCATTTGCGCTGGCACTGGGTTTCTTGTTTGCGACGAAGGAGACTGCGGTCATGACTGTCGGGGTGTTTGTCCTGGCGGCCTTGTGCGCCGCGGTCTGGGACCACTCACGAAGACTGGTTGGTGCGGACGCCTTTACTGTCAAGAACCTTGGCGCAGATCTGTCGCAGGAAGTTCGTCACTTGTCGCCCTCTCGCGACCATCTGATCGCAGCGATCGTGATCTTTGCTGCCGTCACCGGATTGTTCTATTCATCTTTCTTTACGAACCTGCAGGGAGTCCCCGATGCCTTTCGCTCGGTGTTTCTCTGGTCGAGCAGGAGCGGGACCGAACATGTCCACACCTTTAGCTACTACCTTGGGATTCTCTTCAAGCTCGAACTGCCACTCCTGATCGGTGGATTGACTGCCGGCGTGGTGGTCGTCGTGCGCGGAAGTCGCTTTGGCCTTTTTGCGGCAGCCTGGACTCTCGGCACGTTTCTGACTTACTCGTTGATTCCGTACAAGACGCCGTGGCTTGTGGTCAATATCCTCGTTCCGCTCGCGGTTTTAGGTGGCTACGCTGTCTCGGTGATATACCGCGTTCTCTCGCCGGTATCGCCGCGCTTGCTGTGGGCGACTGTCTGTCTGATTGGGATGATCTTCTCGTGGCAGATGGCGAACCGTGTCAACTTCCAGCTCTACGACGACAACGACAACGGTGCTGGTTATCTCAGCCGGCTTGGAAAGAAACTAGCGTGGAGAGCGTACACGGATACGCAGTATGGCTATGTCTATGCCCAGACCGAAAGAGACATCTTCAATCTGGTGAGAGCGGTCGCAGAGGCGGCGGAACGCCTGACCACGCGGGAGCAGACGGGCGTTTTCCTTGCGTCTCCGGCGTATTGGCCGCTGCCGTGGTACTTGCGGCGTTATGACCAGGTCGCCTATACGGGGTCCTTACCGGATTTGACCGCACCGGGCACGGCGCTGACTCAGCCGCTCCTGATTGGCAATGAGACACAGCGTGCGGAGATCGAGCGCGTGCCGGGTTGGCGCGCCTCGACCGGACCGATCCGACTGCGGCCCGGCGAGCGACTCGTCTTGTTTGTGCGCGATGAACCGGCAAAGCCCTGAGGCTCGCGGCGTGCTGAGACGCAAGGGCTCGATAAGCCCACCTGTCATTTATCTTCCCTTGTCGCTATAATAGTGAAGCAACTGCCCTTGCCCCCTTATGTGAGCAGTTGAGAATGATCGAAATGATTCGGAGGCTGGGAGTTTGATGAAGACCGATCGCGTCAGCCAGCGTCTGGCACCTCACCTGTCGTTCCTAATTCTAGCGACGATTCTGCTGGCAAGCGCTGTCGCGATTCCGGCCCAGATGAGAAGGCTGGATAGGTCAACAAATGGCTTCGACCGTCCGAGCGCTCCTTCTCAGCCGGGTGATTCTGGAGAAGCTGACACGACGACCGCTGCCAAGCGGGTCTGGCAGATGACTGGTCCGTTTGGTGGAGATGTCGTTTCTCTCGCGATTGACCCGCAAAACAGCGACCTTATTCTGATTGGGACCAAGGATGGCCAGATCTTCCGCTCGACGGACGGAGGCTCGATTTGGCGACGTCTCAAACCAGGGCTGAGCACGACAGGCTTCGCGCTGAACGTCATCCTTTTTGACCGTTCGCGACCAGGCTTTGTTTATCTCGGCGCGAGTGAGGCTTCCGGTGGCGCTGTCTTCGTTAGTGAGGACGGTGGCGAGAAATGGCGCGAACTCGAAGGGATGCGCAACCGGTCGGTGCTCGGAATGGTTCAGGCCGTCAGCGACCCGGCGGTGCTCGCAGTTGCGTCGCGGGATGGCATCTATCGGACAAAGAATCGCGGAGCAACCTGGCAGCGGATTACCCCGGACAACGATCCGGAGCTGCGCAACTTTCATTCGGTGGCGATCGACCCCCGGGATGCAGACACGCTCTACGCCGGGACAACCCATCTTCCGTGGAAGACAACTGATGGAGGCCAGACCTGGAAGCGGGCCGGGTCCAGGGAGAGCGGGATGATCGACGATTCGGACATCTTCGCGATTCACATCGATGAAGAGAACCCCGATGTCGTCCTCATGAGCGCCTGCAGTGGCATCTACCGCTCGACTAACGGCAGCAAGCAGTGGGTCAAGATTCAGGGAATCCCGTCGACCAGTCGTCGGACTCACGTCATCTTCCAACATCCTGGCCGCAGCAACATCCTCTTCGCGGGAACGACTGAAGGCCTGTGGCGGACTACCGAGAGTGGCAATCCGGAGAGCTGGAGTCGCGTCACCCCATTGCGACTGGTGATCAATGCGGTTGCCGTCAATCCTCAGCGTCCGGATCGCATCTTTCTTGGCACGGATGACTATGGCGTACTGGTCAGCAATGACGGTGGAGAAAGCTACGAACCAAGCAACGCCGGATTTATCAGCCGCCAGGTGAGGACCGTCGTAGCTGATCGAGTTGAGCGTGGTCGTGTCTACGCCGGGGTGCTCTTCGATGGAGCCAATGGCGGACTCTTTGTCAGTGAGGATGGCGGTGTTTCGTGGCAGCAATCGATGCGGGGAATGGGAGTCAGGGACGTCTACTCGATCTACCAGTCGACCGTCCAGGCGGAGACTCTCTTCGCCGGTACGAACCACGGAGTCTTTCGGTCAGACGACCACGGACGAACGTGGCTGAAGGCGAGGAAGGACGAGCCAGAGGTGGCCGCGCCGGTGATCAAGGAGTCGAGCGCGGCTGGGCCGATCATCCCTTCGGAGACAAGGGCGCGGACCACGACGCCTCGAACGGTGACGCATGTTGTTCAAAAACGGAACAAGAAGGGGCCGGGCAAGACACAAACGAAGACGTCAAGTGCACGTCAGGCCCCCGTCCGCAAGCCGACGCCTGTGCCGCTACAAGTTGACGATGGCCTGGTCAACATCGAGAGTCAGGTCTTCCAGCTTGTCGCCTTCGCTCCGTTGGGAGCGAGCAACTCGCGAGGATTGCTCGCGGCAACGTGGGACGGTCTCTTTTCGACTGAGGACGAGAAGAAGGGATGGAAACCGCTCAAGATTGTCGATCTGGACGGCGTCGTTTTGACGAAATCGTCGATCAATGCACTCGCGACTCATCCATTGGCGCCGGGGCTGATCTGGATTGGGACGGAGGAAGGACTATTCGTATCGCGCGATGATGGGCAGAGTTTTCGGCGCCTTGCACTTGAACCCGATGTCCAACGAATCAAGGCCATCGCTTTGGACCCGCGACGCGTCGAGACGGTTTTTGTGGGTACGACCAGTGGACTCTTCCTGTCATCGGATGGCGGCCGCCGATTCGAACGCCGTGGCGGAGGAATGCCCGAGATGACCGCGGTCAGCGCCATCGATGTCAGCTCGGCCAATCCCAGTGAAGTCTATCTTGGTGACTTCAGTCACGGCAATTTCTACTTCTCGCGCGACTCCGGTCGTACCTGGGAGCCGCTGGACATCAGCTCGCTGCCGAGCCGGCGCTTCTGGGCTCTCGCCACAGATCCTTTTGATGGGAACCGCCTCTACGCAGGATCCCATTCTGGTGGTGTGTACGTCCTCAGCCGCCAGGTCGACAGCGAGGGACGCTAGGGCCGTTAGTGCATGAAAGCGTTGAGGTTTGAGTCGGGCCGATTACACCTTGCTGAGGTCCCGTCACCACATCGACCAGACGAAGCGTTGGTCCGCGTTTCCCTTGCTGGCGTTTGCAGCACAGATCTTCACATCATTCAAGGATACGCTGGCCATTCCGGCACTCTCGGTCACGAGTTCGTCGGCGTTGTCGAGTCATCGCCCTGGGCCGGGCAGGTTGGACAGCGTGTGGTTGGTGAGATCAATGCGGGGTGTGGTGTCTGCGCTCTCTGTCTTGCTGACGATTCGCGCCACTGTCCGGATCGGACGGTACTGGGAATTCACGGAAGAGATGGCGCCTTCGCTGAATACCTGACGCTTCCCGCGCGAAACCTACTGCCCGTGCGTGACTGGATCAGCGATCGCGAAGCGGTTTTTGCCGAGCCCCTTGCCGCCGCCTGCCAGATTTTGGACCAGGTGTCGATCGGCAATGGAGATCGAGTGGCGGTCATCGGCGACGGCAAGCTGGCTCAACTCATCGTTCGCGTGCTCGTCACCGTCGGATGCGATCTGACGCTCTTCGGAAAACACACCGACAAGCTGCAACTTGCCAGGATTGCGTCGACTCGGACATTCCTGACTGCGGAGATAGACAAGAGTGCTCATCGTCAGTTCGATTTTGTCGTCGAGGCGAGCGGGGCTGAGAGCGGGCTGCAGATGGCCATCAATCTGGTGCGCCCGCGTGGCACGATCATCCTCAAGTCCACTTTTCATGGATCAGTTTCGGTTGAGGCGTGGCGCCTTGTGGTCAATGAAGTGAGCATCGTCGGTTCGCGCTGCGGTCGACTCTCCCGCGCTCTCGATCTGCTCGAGGCGAGGGCGATCGATCTCGAAGGACTGATTGCCGATGAGTTCCCGCTTGCCGATGGCGTCACAGCAATCGCTGTTGCCTCGCAACCTGGCGTGCTGAAGGTCTTGCTCCGGCCCTGAAAAATGTATCCAAAAGGGAACCTCCTGATTCCATCACCGCACGGTCAGCTCGAGGCCATCTACCGGCCGCGCAGGAGGGACCTCGAGCGGGTCGCCCTCGTGCTTCATCCGCACCCGCTCTTTGGCGGGACGATGCACAATAAGGTCGTCTACCGCGCAGCTCAGGCTCTGGAAGAGGTCGGGTTCGCGTCCCTGCGGATCAACTTTCGCGGTGTTGGCGAGAGCACTGGCGCGCACGATGAGGGCCCCGGCGAAGTCGATGACGCGCGTCTCGCTCTCGATTACCTGCTCAAAGATCAGTCTCACGCATTCGAGGTCGTGATTGCCGGTTTCTCGTTCGGGGCTGCGATCGGACTCCGCCTGGGCTGCTCCGACGATCGTGTCGAGAAGATGGTGGCGATCGGCACTCCGCTGCGACTTGACCACCTTTCGATTCTCGATCAGTGTCAGAAACCGAAGCTCTTTATTCACGGTGAGAAAGATGAGATCGCGCCACTCGCGCCACTTGAGGAACGACTGGGACAGCTTCCGCCGGGCAATCCGTGGCGCCTCGTCACGATCGCCGGGGCAGGCCATTTTTTTGACAACCAGCTTGACGAGTTGAAGCGAGTTCTGAAGGCGGCTTTCGCGCAGCCGTAGGCGAGTCTTACCGGCCGGATATGAGGTTTCGCAACTTCCAGATCGCGCGTCTCTTCGGTATCAGGGTCTTTGCCGACTACACCTGGCTCCCTGTAGTCGCTCTCCACATCTGGCTCTCCTCGGTGTTCTATCTGCCAAGACAGACCGGATTCGTTTTTTCGACCGCGGGGTACTATTTGTTCGGCACGCTCATGACGGCGTTGCTGTTTGCGTCGATACTCGCTCACGAGTTTGCGCACGCTCTCATGGCGCGGGTCGAAGGGATTGGCA
Organism: Acidobacteriota bacterium; assembly: GCA_031401095.1. GTDB lineage: Bacteria > Acidobacteriota > Blastocatellia > RBC074 > RBC074 > JANNRD01. The sequence goes on along the minus strand of JANNRD010000098.1, from coordinate 4,651 downwards.
TTAGGGACATCCAGCTTCACATATTCGGTGGCTGGACTCGTCTTGAGGACGAGCCAAATAGGCCTCTCGCCGAGTTGCGCATTGCGGTTGCGGGTCCGTCAATGTCCTTCTTTGTTGGATTGTTCTTTCTTGCCTGTCTGCTCCTTGTCGAGTGGATCGGACCTGTCAATCCACTGCGATTGCAGTTCCGTGAGACCTGCCGGTATCTCTTCGTGGGCAATATTGTGCTGGCAATGTTCAATCTCCTGCCCGGATTGCCGCTGGATGGGGGTCGGGCGCTGCGCGCCTGGCTCTGGCATCGGTCGGGCGATGTCGTCAAGGCGACACGAACCGCGAAGCAGATGGGTGTTGGAATTGCGTACATGCTCGGCTCGTTTGGCATCTTCTCGGCTTTGTGGTGGGGTGATTATGTGACCGGCACCTGGCTGCTGATCGTCGGTTTCTTCATCGGCAACGTGGCTGAGAGTGACTGGCGACACCGGCAACAGGAGTCAAGCCGAGTCGAGGAAGAGGCAGGTTCTGCGGAATATCCAGGATGGCGCGTGTCGGGGACCGTCGGCGCTGTCATGAGCCGCCCCGCGGTGAGCATCTCGCCCGGGTGCCAGATCAACGACTTCATCGAGCAGACTCTGGCCAAGCATCCGCATGCGACCTTTCCCGTTGCTGTTGATGGACGACTACACGGAGTTCTCGATCTCAAGCAACTCAGGAAGTTGCCGCGGGAAGAGTGGGAAGGGTCGGCCGTGCGGGATGTTATGGAGCCGGTTAGCGAAGCGTTGTTCATCTCGGTGCAAGCTTCGCTCGCCCACGCCAGGCATAAGCTGAAGGTGAGCCCGGTGGGGCGACTTGCCGTCATCGACCCCAAAGGAAGACTTGTCGGGTACTTGAGTGGAAGTGATCTCGGCCGCTAGGAGAAACAACGGGACACACGGAATCTCACGGAAGACACGGAAAATGGTATTTGCTCGTTGCCGTATGTTCCGTCCATTTCCGTTCCTTCCGTTGTTTCTTCTTTCTGCTGGGTTGACTGGCATCATCGCGTTGGCTATGATCTTCAAGCCTTTCGGAAGATATGTTCTCATGGTCAGGTGGTCTGATTGGGGCTATAGCTCAGCATGGAAGAGCGCGTGAATGGCATTCACGAGGCCGTCGGTTCGAGCCCGACTAGCTCCACTTTTCTTCTTCATAACTCAGCCCATTCATTTTTCCTCCGCTGGCAATCTTGTCGCTGCTAATGCACAATTGCGCTTTCGCATGACTCGGACTGAGAGGCAGGAATGGCCACAAACATTGGACCGCAGGTGGGGCAAACTGCTCCAGAGATTGACCTTCCAGACGGTAATGGCGAGCGCTGGAGGCTCAGCGGCGCGCGTGGACGACCAGTTGTCCTGCTCTTCTATCCGGCTGACGAGACTCCGGTCTGTACCAAGCAGCTTTGCAGTGTGCGCGATAACTGGTCGCGCTATCAGCAAACGGGTGCTGAGGTGGTCGGGATCAACAGCGACTCCGTTGAGAAGCACAAGCGATTTACCGAGCACCATGACTTGCCTCTGCGCCTTCTCTCTGACACTGGCGGGGAGGTCATCCGGGCATTTGACATGAAGAACCTTTTCGGAACGAGGCGCGGTGTTGTGGTGATCGACCGCGAAGGCGTCATTCGACATCGCCACGTCGTGTTTCCTGTATTTCGCCCGAGTGATGATGAGGTGCTCGCTGCCATTGCGAATTGTCGCTAGAGCCCGTTCGCGTCAAGTTGTATATGTCCACCAAACCGCTATCCTCGAAGAAAACACAGTCGCCAACCGAAGCTGAATCCGAGACCAGTTCGCTGCGCCTGCATCAGCTGCTTAGCGAATTGAGCGTCGAGTTCATTTCCATCCTCGACCTTGATGAATTGATCGAGCAGGTCGCAAAGAGGGTCAAGGAGGTCATCGACTACAAATTCTTCAATCTGCTGCTGGTCGATGATGCACGCGGCGCGCTGGTGTGGAAGAAGTCTATCGGATACCCGCCTGAGGAGGTTACTCGCCACAAACTGATTCCACTCGACAGGAGCATCGCCTCGGCCGCTGTGCGCTCAAGTACGACAATCATTGCCAACGATCTGAAGACCGATACGCGCAATTTTCGAGTGCCATTCGAGGGTGGGGAAGAGCCGCGATCTGAGATCGCGGTGCCGCTGGTGCTGGTGCGCGACCAGCGAGTGGTTGGTGTCCTGACGCTCGAGAGTGCTGAGCCCAACTACTTCAATCACGAACACGAATTGGCGCTCAATGTGCTCAGCAATCAACTGGCGATCGCCCTCGATCATGCACGCCTTTACGATGAATTGCGCCAGCGCACCCAGGAGATGAAGACGCTCATCGAGATCGGCCACGATATTACTTCGATCCTTGATCTCGATCGCCTTCTCAATCACATCGCGCCGATGCTCGACCGGGTCATCAACTACGAGTTCCTCCTCGTTGGCTTGATCGACGAAGAACGTGAGGAGTTTGTCTGGCATCTCGAGGAAGGCTACGGGGTTGAAAGCCGCGCGCGTTCAACGCGGACACCCATCTCCCAGGGAATCGTCGCTCGTTCCGTTCGCGAGCGTCAGACTCAGATCGTAGGCGATGTCTCGAAGGACCCCGATTACTACCTCAATGACGCCTGGCGGGATCACGGACAGCGCTCTGAGATCGCGACACCGCTCGTTTATGAGGAGAGGGTGATCGGTGTCATGGCGCTCGAGAGCAGCCGCCAGAATGCGTTCAATGAATATCACGCACGGCTGCTCGAGAGCATCGCCAACAACCTGAGCATTGCCATTGTCAATGCACGTCTCCACGCGAAACATGTTGAGGGTGAGCGCAAGCTCGAGCGCGAGATGCTCATGGCGCGCGATGTGCAGCGCGCGATGATCCCGGAATCCGCTCCCGTCATGAAGGGCTTTGAGATTGCTGCACGGCTCGAGCCCGCGCTCAATCTGAGCGGCGATTTCTTTGATTATGTGCCGTTATCAGAAGGGCGTCTTGGGATCGTTATAGGCGATGTTTCCGGGAAGGGCGTACGAGCGGCGATGGGGATGGCAGCGTCGCGAAGCCTGCTGCGGAGCGTTGCGCGGCGTGGGCAGGGCCCCGCACGCGTTCTCCGAGATGCCAACTTGAGACTCCATCGCGACCTGGGGCGTCAGCTTCTCGTGACCCTCGTCTACGGTCTGCTGGACGCCGAGACGCGGAGTTTTCAATACTGCAATGCCGGACACAACCCACCATTGCTTATCAAACCATCCGGCAAATGGCGAGCCCTCAAGACGGGTGGCCTGCTCATGGGAGTCTTCGACAGACAACAATACAAGAGTGAGACCCTGCATCTCGAACGCGGCGACTTGCTTTTCTTCTACACTGATGGTCTGGTCGAAGCGCATACGCCGCAACCAGAGCGGATCGAGTTCGGCGAAGGCCGGCTGGTCGATCTCCTGCTCAAGAATCGCCACCTGCGTGCGAACGCCCTGGTTGATCTGGTCCTCCAAGGCGTCAAGGACTTCGCCGAGGGCGCTCACCAGCACGATGACCTGACCCTCCTGGCTTTACGAGTCCTTTAGATTCCTGTTATCGAATTATGCAACTCGCGCGCGTCATAGGAACCGTGGTCTCGACCATGAAGAATGCCGAACTGGACGGCCGCAAATTGCTCGTCATTCAGTCAATCGATGGGGCACTGAACCCTGTCGGCAAGCCGCTCGTTGCCATCGACGCCGTCGGAGCCGGATGCGGCGAGCTTGTCTTTTGGTGCCGCGGCAAGGAGGCGAGCTTTCCCTTTGAAGGCGGGAGTGTCCCGACCGATTGCACCATCGTCGGAATTGTCGATTCACCCGAACATATCAGCAGCCCGTCGCGGAAGGTCAGAACAGATCGGTGAGATTAGATGATCCTCGCACGTGTCATTGGAAATGTGGTTGCGACGCAGAAGAACGCGCGTTATCAAGGCGCGCGTGTCATGCTGGTCCAGCCTATTAATCCTGACGGTACGGCGCGTGGTGCGACAATGCTCGCACTGGATTCCGTAGACTCAGGAGAAGGCGATACGGTGCTTGTGGTGCAGGAGGGCTGGGCTGCTTCGACGGCAGCAACTGGCGAGCAGGGAGCCGCGATTGATAGCGCGATCATCGGCGTGGTTGATGAGATCAATCTGACATGAATGAAGAATTGATCAAAACCGTTGTCGAGAATGTCTTGAAGAGACTCGGCTCGACATCGTCCCCTCCAAGGCCGGCCGTGATCGACCGGGTTCCGGCACCGCTCGACTATTTTGCGCCCTGGACGGGAGAAGCGTTCCCGGCGGTCCATTCTCCGGGCGGCGTTGCGCATCCAAGTCAGGAACAGTTCAACATCGGCGAGGCTGCAGAGACAGCTGCCGTTGTCCGTGAGCTCGTCGACTTCCTCGAGGCAGAAAAATGCACCATCGAGAAAGACAAGCCCTGTGATCATTGCGGCAGTTGCCGCACGCTCGGATTCTAGTAAAGTGCCCGCTGCACGAAGAGGCAGGCTAAAGCCTGTACTCTGAACCTTCTCGCGCGAGGCGGTTCAGGGTGCAGGCTTTAGCCTGCCTCTTCGCCGGAGCGCAACGAAGAATCAGGCAGCCAACCCCCATCCGACAAGTGGTTTCA
>JANNRD010000097.1:0-2676 GCA_031401095.1 Acidobacteriota bacterium | reverse complement strand
CCTTTCGCCTCGTCCACGGTGACCTTGTCTTCCACCTTGGTGCGAGGGTAGCCGGATTTTTGATACAACTCGAGGATGGCTTGCTTGTCGGTGATAACAGGTCGGTCAAGACGGATGCCCAAGGGTGTCCGCGCCTGCGGCGCTCGGGTTCCTTTGTCGCTGCTTACCTCCAACGTTATGCATCAGGCGCGGCATGAATCAGCCATTGACAAAGAGAACTCTTCAACTCATCGAACTGATTTCAGATCAATCTATAAAGGTTCGAGTCCTCGCACTCTTTGAGAATGACTGCGCGTTGTTTGGTCCACCCACGACCGAGGTATGGGAGCGCGTCCGATTTTCGGTAATAAAACTAGCGATGGAGGGTTCGGAAATGCTGAAAGTCGGCGAAGAGCTATATCGCATCGACACCAGAGATCTCTTGGTGAATGCTGACTTCGCTGATGACCTCAGGGCTCACGACAAATGGTGTAGGTCTCTACTAGATGGCCCAAATGCATAACTGTGTTTTCAACCGGACGCGGAACCTCATCCGATAACGTGGACATCCGAACCGAACGTTCAAGGGCCCGATGACGATTCCCACGATCAACATGGCCGTCAATCCCGGATAGGTCAGGACATCGCGCGAAACACCGCTGCAAATTGCGACCAGAACGAGGCTCACGGTCGCCGCGAGCCACTCGAGTGCGTTGGACAGGAGTGCACCCACCAGCGCGACCCGCCCAACTCAACCAATTGATTACATTACTGAATGCGAGACTAGCAATCTGGGAATTGACACCTTGATCAGTGCGATCATAATGGTCAGTATGATCGATATTCGCTGCCCTGGAGGCACCCCATGATCACCGAAACCACCGCCGTCGCCTTGCGCCAGAACCTCGGCGAAATGCTCAACCAGGTCCAGCTCCGCAAGGACAGCATCGTCATCACCAAGGACGGGAAACCGGTAGCCGCTCTCATTGATGCCAAATTATTTGAACGCATTCGGCTGATGCAGGAGCGCTTTGACGCCATGTGCGCTCGCATTGCAGAAGCCTACGCGTCCGTTCCCGAAGAGGAAGGCATAGCCGAGATCAATCGCGTGGCCGCCGAGGTACGCGCCGAAATGATGGCCGAGCGCCGTAAAAAGAAGCAGGTCTGAACTTTGCCCACCCTGCGGGTGGTGCTGGACACTAACGTCCTGTTCTCGGGGATCGGCTACCCGACCGGCGTTCCGGGGCGCATCCTGGGCGCTTGGCACAAAGGATCGCTGGAGGTGATCTTGTCGACCTTCATCCTGGAGGAACTGGCGCGCATACTCCCTCGCCTTGATTACCGGCTGAAACTCGAAGCAACCTGGATCGCCGACGTCATCGACACGTTCGCAGCCGAAGCCGATCTCGTGGAGCCCGAATCGATTGACGAAGCAGCCCTCCGAGATGGTTCAGATATCCCCGTACTTGGCACCCTCCTCGCCTCAAAGGCCGACTACCTCATCACCGGCGACAAAGACCTGCTTACGCTGACAAAGCGATATTCAACCATCATTTCGCCCGCAGATTTCTGGCGCAAGCACGGCGCATGAGCTTTGGCGAGTCGCTAGAGGATCGCCCTGCATTCAGCCAATGTGCTCGGCGAGCGCCTGAGCGGGAACGCTAAGCATCGCCTAGACAGCTGTGCGCTACACTGGCAAATCAAGCGCGATCTGGAGCACGGACATGAACAAACAACTCATCACTGTTGACCCCGAGATTCATAGCGGCACGCCAGTCTTTGCTGGGACCAGAGTCCCGATCAAGACCCTGTTCGATCACCTCGAGGCCGGTGATCCATTGGAGGTGTTCCTTGACGACTTTCCGTCGGTCAGTCGCGACTTGGCAGTAGCGGTGCTCGAAGAAGCGCAAGCTGCGCTGCTGCCTGATGCGCATCCTGCTTGATGAACCCGTTCCTCGCCGACTCGGCGCACTCCTGGTCGGGCATGAAGCGACCACAGTACCGAGAAGCGGATGGGCGGGAATAAGAAACGGGAATCTATTGACGCTGGCGGCCGCGAAGTCCGACGTGTTTCTGACGACTGATCAAAATCTCGAATTCCAACAGAACCTTTCCGCACTGCCAATCGCTGTTCTCGTAGTTGTGGCACAGAGCAATCGGATGAAAGATATCGGGCCTTTGGTCCCCGACATTCTCAAGGCACCGAATCATCTGCAGCCAAAGTCGCTCAGGAGAGTCGGCCCGTAACCCGGCAGCGAGCGCGCCTGCTTCTCAAGTTCTTCCAGATTGGCTGCCATAGTTGTCCGCTTGGAATGCTGTCAAGTGTTGCGCATGAGCATACGCCGGCGTCTGTAGGGTCTGGCTTGGCTGCGGTATCATCCGTTTCCCCCGCAAGAACCCTACTGAGGAGAAGGAATCATGACCATCAAAGCCGGCGATCTACTGCCTGAGGGCACCCTGGCCGAGTCCACGGAATTCGAGTCGGCGACGCATTGCGCGATGGCGCCGAAGGAGGTCGACGTGATCGCGGCATCGAAAGGCAAAAAGATCGCGGTGTTCGGCCTGCCGGGCGCGTTTACCCCGACCTGCTCCGCCAAGCACGTGCCGAGCTTCCTCGACAACCTGGCCGCGTTGAAGGCGAAGGGCGTGAGCGAGGTGTGGTGCGTGGCGACCAACGATGCGTTCGTGATGGCGCAC
>JANNRD010000096.1:0-3021 GCA_031401095.1 Acidobacteriota bacterium | reverse complement strand
CGGGCCGCTGTACCGCGATTTGGCAAATCGCGGACACTGGCAAGAAGCCCTTCACGAGTCGACCGGTACACTTGCAAAGTCGACCTCCTGCCACGCCGCGCGATTTACCAAATCACGCTACCTGTCAGCCCCTGTACCGTGATTTGGCAAATCGCGGACACTGGCAAGCCGACCATCACGAGTCGACCGGTACACTTGCAAAGTCGACCTCCTGCGCCGCCGCGCGATTTGCCAAATCGCGTTACTCGCTACATCTCCGTCAGCAAAAGATCGTCAAACCAGATCGTCCCGCGTGTCGGCTCATCATAGCTGAACTTCGGTATCCTCTTTACCTGCACCAAAATGGTCGCCAGCGACACCGGCACTGTAAATTCGACCCGTATCTCTCGCCAGTCCTCAGTACCGGCGGCAATCGGCTCGGACGAAGCAATCTGCGTCACACGATCGATATTCGTCACCACCAGCCGCGGTCCCTCCGTGGTCTGCAGGGCATTTGTCTTCACCCAGCACGACAGCCGATATCGCGCTCCAGGTCGGACAAGCAGTTGCTGACGAATCTCGCCCTCGATTCGCATTGTGTCGACACCCTTGAAATCCAGTCGCAGCGCCCGCGACCCCGTATGCGCAGTACCGCCTGCTAGCGACGGCCGAAAGTGTCCATTCTCGGCCAACATCCAATCGAATTGATCGAGACTCGCGCGCGGATCCGTTTCAAAATTTCCATTGAAGATCAGCGGCTTCAAGTCGTCGCTGTTAGAGGTGACGAGATCACCCCAGATTCCGTGCGCCAACTCGAGTTGACCGATGCTCATTAATCCAGAGACAAAGGCGCCACTCTCATCTGAAGCTAACCGGTGCGCGCGATCGATTCGATTAAAGACCCTGACGCCCTCTGAGACGAGACCGCGCTGGATAAGAAAGAAGGCCAGGTCTCGCAATCCCTTCGGGCTGTCACCGACAGCCGCTTCCATCTTCTCGACCTTTCCCGACGAAACATTCCAGACCAACGCCAGCGTCTGTGCGAGCAGGACAGGACGCGCGCCGACAGCACGGCTAAAGAACGGGCTTGCCTCATCAAGCTTGCCCTGGCGCACCAGGACATTCGCCATGCGCCAATGAGTTTCGGCGCGATTTGGCGCGAGCGCGAGGGCTTCGCGAAGGGCAGCCTCCGCCCCTCCCCGGTCACCCTTCATCTCACGGGCAGACGCGACAAGAAGACGGAAATCGTATCGAGCGGGGGTCAAGCTGGAGGCGCGCAAGGCGGCGCTCTCTGCTCGACTCGCCGCTGCTTCGTAGTCACGATCGGCCGCAAGCTCGTTAGAGGCAACGAGGGCCTGCAACGCTCCGGATCGAGGGAAGTATCGTGCTGCGGCTTCGACTTCGTTGAAATTTAGTGTGACAGCGGGAATGAGCAGGGAGTTGACGATAAAGTTCGAGACGGCAACGTATGCCAGGATCAAAGACAAAAGTGAGGCCAGCCCCGCCAGTAAAAGCCTGGCGGGCTGGCCCAGTGGAGACTCAAGCTGCATTTTCTAACGCGGTCGCCGTTGTCGGCGAAAGGGCTCTAGGCCGCAGGGATTGCGGTCCCGCAAACCTTTCATTCGCGATTCTTACTTAAATGCAAGGCGTCGCCCATTCAACCCTGATGTAGGCAATACCGCAGGTATCACTCTCGACCTGGATCAATGTGTTCTGCGCGTACTGATAGGCGTTTCTCGGACAACTCCTGGCGTTGATCTGACCCCCATAGCCCACGCCTGGGTTGAGCGTGATAATCTGCGGGTAGGTCGGGGTCAGCCGAAAACAGGCGCTGCCCATAAACGGCTTGATGGTGACGTTCGCGGGGATCGAAACATTGCTCGATCTCAGGATAAAGCCGAGCGTGCATCCGGCTTTCGCCTTGATGATCTGTGGAAGTATCAAGCAGCCAACTTCAAGACCTCCGCAGAGTTCGTTGAAGTCGCCGCAGGTGACTACTTGTTCGATCAACTGCGTGCTGGCCGTATCGCCGGCAAAGGCTCGACGAGTGACATCATCCTGAGGAGAAGTCGTCGACGTCGTCGCGATGGTCCGGTCGAGAGTAATGCTCTCGATCGCGCTGCGAACGCTCGTTGCAAGAACTTCTGCAAAGGTGGACGTCTCTGCTGCAGCCTGCGTCGCAACGGAGAGCTCAAGCGTCCGTCGAGCGTAGGCGGCAGTGCCGTTCTCAGTGCTCAGCTCGACTTCTTCACCCGCAGCGACGAATTCGCTCTTCTGGCCATCACTGAGTTTGGCTACACCTTCAGACTCGACCCGTGTCGTCCCGCCGGTGAGATCGATACGCAGCACGGAGGCCTGGTCTCCATCGGCAGTGGCGGTGCCGTCAACCGTTTTGATGGCGATGGCGACGCCCTTGGGAGCGTTGACGATTGCCCATCCGGAGAGGAGTTCGCCACTGACATTGCCATCGGTGAAGCGGAGCAGTATTTCAGCTTCAGAGCCAAGCATGACGCGACCGAGTTTGCCGAGATTGACGATCGCTCGTCCATCAGGTTGCGTCTTGATGCTGCTGCCGGAGAGGACGGTAAGGCCGCCGGTTGCGGGTGTGCCATTGACGGCGACACCTTTGGCGACGAGAAGTTCACCGAATTGAGCGGTGTCAGCAAACGCTGATTGGGAAGTAAAGGCGAACAGTCCGGCGAGCGCAACGCCCAGCGCTACTCGAGCTATCCCCAAGCGTCTTCGAGAAGTAGATCCAATATTCGTCATTTCGAGCCTCCTGGAAACAAAACCGGGAAGGAGCTTGGGGAAGGAGCGCCTTCTGTTCTGAAAATGGATACAGCGATGCAAAAGTGGGGTTGGATCTAAACCTCACCGGCACCGTAAAGGAAACCTCCTGCCGAGGCAGCACCAAGATTGACCCGCCTGCGCAGCGAGTGCGCACGCGAGGATGCCCTCAACTCTGAATAATCGACGCCTCTGGAACATTCGATATGATCGAATTCCTACCACGACGAAAACTCATACACGACCAATCGACCC
>JANNRD010000095.1:0-6380 GCA_031401095.1 Acidobacteriota bacterium | reverse complement strand
CGAGTAGCCAGCTTTCGCGTTCCGCATGAAGTTGGCAGGAGCGACATCCCGGCAGACATCGCAGTCGATGCATTGAGTGTCGACATAGTAGCGGCCCGGTTCGTTCTCCGGGACCTTCGCGCTCGAGTCAGGCATGGTGGTTAGGTTGGCCCCGGCGGCTGGCAGCTCACTCCCTACTGAGCGACAAGCGGCTCGCTGATCACTGACAAAGCGTTTTCCACGGGTTTATGTTCGTGAGCGTGGTAACTCGATCGGACCAGCGGTCCCGATTCAACATATTGGAAGCCCATCTCGAGTCCGATCTGTTTGAACTCTAAAAACTCCTGCGGGGTATAGAACTTTTCTACCGGAAGCCTCTTCTCGGCTGGCTGTAGATATTGACCGAGCGTGAGAATGTCGCAATCGACTTCCCGCAGTTCATTCATGGTCGCAATCACTTCATCGCTCGTCTCGCCAAGTCCGAGCATGAGACCCGACTTCGTGAGCATACCTCGAGCTTCCTGATCGCGTCTTGCCGCGGCGCGAGCGAGCAGTCTGAGAGTCCATTCGCTGTATCTCGCGTAGGGTCTCACACGATGATAGAGGCGTGGGACGGTTTCGGTATTGTGGTTGAGCACATCTGGGTGGGCGTCAAGAACGATCTCCAGCGCTTGACCATTTCCTTCGAAGTCCGGAATCAAGACCTCGATCTTGCATAGTGGATTGAGAGCGCGGACCTCGTCGATTGTTTCGGCGAAGTGCGCAGCACCACCGTCTGACCGGTCATCACGATTGACTGCGGTGATGACCGCGTGACGGAGATCCAACTTTCGGACAGCCTCGGCGACGTGACGTGGTTCCGCTGCGTCGAGCGGTTTCGGCTCGCCCTTGCTGACGGCGCAAAAGCCGCAGCGGCGAGTACAGACGTCTCCTGCAATCATGAACGTCGCAGTCCGGTTGGACCAGCATTCATAGATGTTGGGGCATCTCGCCTCCTCGCAGACAGTATGGAGGTCGAGCCCGTTGATCATCCGCCGGACCGACATGAAGTCATCGCCCATTGTCAGCCGCACCTTTAACCAATCCGGCTTCGGTTCTCTTGGCTTCAACTTTGTCATGGAAATCACTATATCTGGTTTTGAGATCTGGTGGCTCAAGCAACAACCACAGAGGCTCAGAGACACAGAGACGGGCACAGAGAAAACCACATCGGCCTTCAGAGATCAATCTACCTTGTCATTCCTTCTCTGTGCTCTTCTCTCTGTCGCTGAGCCTCTGTGGTTGTTGACTTCTGTGGTTGTTGACCTTGTTCTCGATCTCGCATTCTCCAAAAAGAGTCGCCCTTCTTCAAACTGCGCCACTACGCGATCGCACTATTTATCTGCGGAGTCGACAAACGACGGGTGGGGGTGCGGAGAGATGGCGGGATCGACAGGTTCGACAACCTCGTTTCCTGCGTCGTTGAATTCGCCTTCCCACCTTGCCACCACAACCGTTGCGAGGCAATTCCCGAGAACATTGGTCGATGTTCGCGCCATATCCATCAATTCATCAACGCCGAGGATGACGGCGATCCCCTCGACCGGCAGACCAAAGCTGACCAGAGTGCCCGACAACACTACCAGCGATGCACGCGGCACCGCAGCGATCCCTTTCGTGGTCAACATGAGCGTCAACAGCATGAGCAGCTGTTGTCCCCACGAGAGTTCATGGTTGGAAGCCTGCGCGACGAAGATCGCCGCCAGAGACAGGTAAAGTGTCGAGCCATCGAGATTGAAGCTGTATCCCATCGGCAGAATAAAGCTGACGATTCGCCTCGGTACGCCGAGCCGCTCCATGTTTTCAAGGGCCTTGGGAAAGGCCGACTCGCTCGATGTTGTCGTAAACGCGAGGAGCATCGGCTCTTTGACAAGCTTCAGGAACCGCAGCAGCGGCAATCTCACGATGAAGGCAACCGAACCGAGGACAACGACGATGAAGACCGCCAGGGCTCCATACAAGGTTAGAATCAGCATGGCGAGATTCTTGAGCACACTGAGGCCCTTACTCCCAACCGTCACAGCCATGGCAGCGCCGACCCCGTACGGCGCGAATTTCATGACATAGTTGGTAAACTTGAACATGACCTCTGACAGTGATTCAGCGAGAACGAGCACCGGCTTGGCTTTCTCGCCCAACGCTGCCACCGCTGCCGCGAAGATGAGGCTGAAGATGACTATCTGCAGGACGTCGTTCTCACCCATCGACTTGATGATGCTCGTCGGGAAAATCTGAACGATATGATCCTGAGGCGAGACCTTGCCGGCCCGCCCCGCGATCTCGTTTGCCTCTGCGCTTGGTTCAGAGGGCAGATTGACGCCAACCCCCGGTTTGGTCAGATTGACCGCGCCGAGACCGATGAACAGCGCGAGGGTCGTGACGACCTCAAAATAGATCAGCGCTTTCAGCCCTATCCGCCCGATCTCGCGAAAACTCCCGGCGCCTGCGATGCCAACGACGAGAGTCGAGAAGATGAGGGGCGCGATGATGACCTTGATGAGACTGAGGAACACCCGGCTGAGGACGCGGATCCAGGCAATGATCTCGCCCTTCATCTCCGGTGCCGAGTCGAGCCGGTGAATCACAAAACCAACAAGCACGCCAAGGCCCAGGCCAATGAATATCTGGGTCGTGAGGGAGAGACGGATTCTTCGAGCCATAGTCAGTTTCCGATGTCTTCAGAGACCTGCTTGGAAGGAAAGCAGGTTGGATTTCGGTGCCATCTCGCGAGCAAAGACATCACCAAAATGTCGCGCCAGCTTGCTCGCCACGTCCTCGGTCGCGAGATGATCCCCGAGTAGCTTCTTGAGAGAGGTCACCCCGCGATCCGAAATGCCACAGGGTACGATCAAACCAAAGTAGTCAAGATCGGTGGAGACATTGAGGGCAAAGCCGTGCATGGTCACCCACCGTGAAATGCGAACACCAATCGCCGCCAACTTCTCCCTTCCGACCCAGACCCCGGTCAGACCCGGAATGACCTCACCGATGACTCCAAAGTCAGCAGCGGTTCGGATGAGCACTTCCTCGAGATCTCGCATGTACCGGCGCACATCGCATCGATCTGGCGCTAGATTCATGATCGGATAACCGACCAATTGTCCAGGCCCGTGGTAGGTCACATCTCCACCACGCCCGGTTTCAAAGAGACTGACTCCGCAACCTTCTCTTTGACTATCATCAACGATGACATTGCTGCGCTTGGCGGCCCTGCCAAGGGTGATGACGTGCGGATGCTCAAGCAGCAGCAGCGTGTCCGGTATCTCGTCGCGTTTGCGTCGCGCAACCAGATGCTCCTGTTGCGCAAGCGCCTCGGCGTAGTTGACACAGCCAAGATAGTGGGCTTCGCAGATGGACATAGAGGGCGGTGCGGCTGCAAATGTCAGATCAACGTCAGACCAGCGACGAGAAGTCCGTTGTCTCGATAGTTTTTCGAAGGTGTGCCATGAACTGATCGGCAATTGCGCCATCGATGACCCTGTGATCAAACGACAGGCTGAGAATCCCGATCGAGCGGATCGCGATGGCATCCCCGTCGTCGGTCTCAACCACCCACGCGCGCTTGGTGATTCCACCAATCCCAAGGATCGCCAGCTGTGGCTGATTAATGATTGGTGTCGCCGTCAGGCCCCCGAAAAGACCGAAGTTGGTGATCGAGAATGTACCCCCAGTCACCTCATCAGGCTTGAGTTGCTTGTTGCGGGCACGCGATGCGAGGTCCTGGGTTGTTCGCGCAATGCCAACCAGGCTCAACTCATCGGCCTGCTTGATGACCGGAACGATCAATCCCCATTCGAGCGCGACCGCGATCCCGATGTTGACGTCCTGTTAGTAGACGATCCTCTCACCATCGAGTGATGCATTGACAACCGGAAAGGCCTTGAGCGCATCGATGGTTGCGCGAATGATAAAGGGAAGGTAGGTCAACTTAACGCCGTTGCGCTCTTCGTATGTCTTCTTGTGCCGCTCGCGAAGCCTCGCAATGTTGGTGTAGTCGACCTCAAAGAAGGTCGTCACGTGAGCGGAAGTGCGACGGCTGAGCACCATATGCTCAGCAATCTTGCGACGCATGACACTCATTGCCTCGATGTGGACGCGCTCGCCCGGGGCAAAGGTAGTCGTTCGTGGAGCTGTCGGCAGCGCTGCAGTCGCCGTCGCAGGCTTGGATGCAGGCGTCGACTTTCGTTGCTCGAGGAAGTTAAGGACGTCTTCCTTGGTGATCCGACCGCCGGTGCCGGTGCCAGTCATCGCGTCGAGATCGATTTCGTGCTCACGCGCCATGTTGCGAACGAGCGGTGATGAACGAACCCGCCTTGCCTCGGCTTCCGCCGTGACGGGAGAGGCGATCACAATCGCGGGTGGCGCGGTCGGGGGCGCCGCAGATCGCGGCGACGGAGGAGCCGCTGCAGGGGCAGGCGGAGCCGCTGGTTGAGCGGCTGGCGCACTCGCTGCTCCGGCTTCACCGAGACGGGCGACAACGCTGTTGACTGCGACGGTCTCGCCCTCCTTCGCAAGAATCTCTGTCAACACCCCAGCCACGGTTGATGGGACCTCCGCATCAACCTTGTCGGTCGATATCTCGAAAAGCGGCTCGTCGCGCTGAACCGCATCGCCCACTTTCTTCAGCCACTTGACTATCGTTCCTTCCGCGATGGATTCGCCCATCTGGGGCATCAATACATCAGTCGCCATTAATGTCTCCTCAATGAAACTTGATCAAGAGTCCGCTGCAGCACCAGTTGCCAGGATGCGGATATCCCTATCAGAGAGAGCGGTCTCAAATACTTGTCGACATGCCGTGGACGGCTTCAGCCGCTTCCATGACGGCCTCCGAAAGCGTCGGGTGGGCGTGCATGATGTGGCCCAATTCTTCAGCAGTTGCTTCGAGGCCGAGAGCGACACACGCCTCTGCCAGCAGGTCTGTCGCATGCGGGCCGATGATGTGAACGCCAAGAACCTCGTCGTATTTCGCCTCGCTCACCACTTTCACGAAACCCTCTGTCTCGCCGAGGATCCTCGCTTTGGCAAGTGCCGAGAACGGGAACTTGCCGATCTTCACCTCGTAACCCAGCTCACGAGCCTTTGCTTCACTCAGACCGACACTGCCAATCTCGGGCTCGCAATAGGTGCAGTTTGGCACCCGATTGTAGTTAATCGGTTTTGGATTCCGGCCGGCGATGTGCTCGGCCGCGAGACAGCCTTCCTTCGACGCGACGTGCGCCAGCCAGGGCGTCGGGATGACATCGCCGATGGCGTAGACATTCGGTTCAGCAGTGCGCAGATATTGGTCCACCTTGATGTAACCGCGGTCCATTTCGATCCTGGTTTTGTCGAGACCGAGTCCGTCCGTATAAGGTCTGCGACCGACAGCAACCAGAAGCGTCTCGGCTTTGAGCGTGCCGGTTTTTCCCTCGGAATCCTGATAGGTGATCTCTACCTCGTTGTCGATGACGCGCGCCGATTGAAAACGGGTATTGACCATTGCCTTGATGCCACGCTTGCGAAAGGACTTCTGCAGTTCGGCCGAGACTTCTTCATCCTCGACGGGTACGAGACGTGGAAGCAGCTCAAGGATCGTCACGTCCGACCCAAATCGCTTGAAGACCGAGGCGAACTCGACACCAACGGCGCCAGCGCCGAGGACAACCAGAGATTTTGGAACCGTCCTGATCTCAAGCAGCTCGTCGCTAGTGACTATCTGTGGGGCCTGAACCTCGAGTCCAGGCAGGAGTCGGGGTGCTGAGCCGGTTGCAATCACGACATTTCGAGTGGCAATTTCCTGAGCCTTGCCATTGGCATCCGTGACGGTCACGCGTCCCGCGCCGGCAAGACGACCGGTCCCCTTGAAGACGGTGATCTTGTTCTTTTTCATGAGGAATTCGACCCCTTTGGAGAGGCCACTGACGATCTTGTTCTTGCGTTTCATGACTGTTTCGAAGTGCAGCCTGATGCCTTCGACGGAGACGCCAAACTCCTCTGATTCGCGGACCAGTTCGTAAACGTGAGCTGAATGGAGCAGTTCCTTGGTCGGGATGCAGCCGCGCAGGAGGCATGTTCCACCAAGGTCCTTATCTTTCTCGATAATCGCTGTTCTCAATCCCACTTGAGCGGCGCGGATCGCGGCCACGTACCCGCCGGGTCCAGCGCCGATCACTGTCACATCAAAAGTCGTCTCGGCCATTCTTCTCCTTGTCTTTCAGAGTGATGCTCAGAATTGAGGCCTGAAGATTAAGCGGGAATGATAATCGGCGGCAATCAATTTTGCAAAGCGGCACTCCCAGGGCACACTGCAGGCGTTGCGACGCGACCGCCACGTCCATCCAGTAGCCGCTCGCGGGCAGGTCGAGGTCGCGCAGGGTGCG
>JANNRD010000094.1:0-1773 GCA_031401095.1 Acidobacteriota bacterium | reverse complement strand
GACCGCGCGCGACAATGACACCGCGTAGAACGCGAGAGGCAGGAGAGGCAACATGGCGGACGCCGAGAGATGGCATTACTTCGATGACGCATCGGGGCAATGGACGCAGGCGCCAGCCACCCTGGAAGACCTGGATGACCTGTATGCAAGAGGCGTCATCACCGACAGCACTAACGTTGTCAGCGCGACAATGGCACGCCGCGGAGGCCCTGGTACACCGGGTATTCCGTACACGCGCATAGTTCGCATCCCAGTCGAGTTCGAGCCGACTGCTGTCGACTTTCTAGCAACCCGAACATCCCGCTTTAATACCGTACTGGCGGGGCCAAACAACTCCGGCAAGACACTATTTCTTCGACAACTGCGGACGCAGCTCGGTCCCGCGGCCTACTTTCTACAGTGCAACAGATTCTCCCATGTGGACGTCTTGAATACTCGACAGATCGATCAACTCGAGTATCGACGTTACTATGATAACTTTCTTCAGAACTACTATACATCAAATCAAAATCAAGAGAACAATGAGCTGAATCTTGAGCAATTACTCACAAATCTAAAGGAGTCACAGCTAGACCGTCTGTTTGAACTGGTCTCGAACCTACTAGGTCAACAGTTTTCCCTGAAGCGGGTGGACGAAGGGAGCAGATTCAGTCCGTACTACATTGATATGGACGGCCAAAATCTTCGTCTCGCGAGCACGGGAACGAGGCTACTCTTTGCACTGCTTGGACTGCTGCTCGATCAGCGTTTCGAAGTCGTTCTGATTGACGAGCCTGAGATCGGCCTCAGTCCACGTGTTCAGACCGCCTTGGCGGCGATCCTGTACCACCCCGAGAATCGGACGAGTTTCTTTTCGCACTTGAAGCAGGTCTTCATTGCGACACACTCGCACTTATTTTTGGATCGGGCGACCTTTTCGAACAATTACGTGGCCACCCGATCCGGACTCCGGGTCACAGTCAGGCCCTTGACATCGGCAAGTGGATTACATCGACTGCAGTTCAATCTGCTGGGCAACGATCTCGAAGCACTGTCGCTGCCATCTGCCATAGTCATCGTTGAAGGTGAGAGCGATCAGCTCTTCTTGGCCAAGGTGTTCGAGGTAGCCCTCCCAGATAAACGAATCTCAATTGTCCGCGCTGGTGGAGACGGAGAAATCTTGAACAAGGTGAATACCCTGAAGGAGGCACTGGGGGATATTGCATCTGGGCCATATCGAGACCGCCTGTTTGCCGTCCTTGATGCGCGCAACAGCGCCAAGAGGGCACGTCTTGTAGGTCAGGGGCTTCGCGAGGATCATATTCGTACATGGTCGAAGAATGGGGTCGAATACCTCTACCCACAAGGGCGCCTCGCTGCTGTATTCAGATGTGCGCCAGACGAGCTTGGTCGAGTGAATCTGGAGTCTGATCCGATTGAGTTTGGTGAAACCCGCAGATCGAAGAAGGCGCTCGCGCAAGAGGTTGCGGAGTCGTTGACGAAGGACGACCCGATCGATCCCGAGTTGGAACAGTTGGTGCAACAGGTGAAGGCTGCGGTTTCTTGAGCCAGAAAGCGCCGCCTAACCCCTCGCTCAAGCGGAGCGCCAACGGCAGGCCACCAGGCCCGAGTCGGCGGTACGTCGTACATTTTCGCCGACTCGGGCCTGGCGTCCTGCCGTCATCGCCCGCTTAGCTCGAACGTTAGGCAGCGAAGGCGCGGCCTTGCACTGCTCCAGCGGAGTCAGCGCCTGTCGGCGTGGGTTGAACAGCCACGAGGCGGCTACGCCGCGAG
>JANNRD010000093.1:0-6472 GCA_031401095.1 Acidobacteriota bacterium | reverse complement strand
CGTGAGTTCGCTTTCCAGCCGCACGTCGTGCGTGCTTCGGACCTCGCTCGACGCGAGCGCGGGCGCAAGCACTTGAGCGGTTCTCTCGGCCAGGTTTACGATCTCGAACAGATATTTGCGCGGCTCAACCGCCGCTACTTCGAGAACCAACTGGTCAAACCGGTGCTCAGTTGGAGCCAGCGACGGACACGACGGATTCTTGGACATCACGATCGCATTCACGACGCGATTGTCATCAGCCGCACACTCGACAGCTCAGAGATGCCTCTCTTTATGATCGAATACGTCCTCTACCACGAGATGCTCCACGTCAAACATTCACCTCGGCTGATCAATCGGCGACGCATCTTCCACCATACCGCATTTCGCGCGGATGAACGGCGATTCCAATACTTCGACGAAGCGATGGCCTTTCTCGATCGCTTTGCTGAACGCGGCTGAGGCGACATGCACATTGGCATCGACGCACACGCGATCGGCTCAAGACAGGGCGGAAATGAGACCTATATCAGGAACCTCGTCAATGCTCTTGCCGAGATCGACCCCATCAACCAGTACACGCTCTACTTCAGTCGGACTGACGCGGCCAGGCAATGGTCTGGGCGATACGATAACTTCGAGGTCAGGTTGCTTCCGCCCCCAACCCCCGTCGTGCGGGTCCCTCTCGCTCTTTCGATCGAATTGCGTCGCAGGCCGGTCGACTTGTTGCACGTCCAGTATACGGCGCCCCCCTGGTGTCCCGTTCCGCTCGTGACGACGATTCATGATCTGGCCTTTGAGCATCTTCCCGAGACCTTCACCAGACGGGGACGAATGCAATTGCGATTGACCGTGCGCTGGACCGCCCGGCGCGCGACACGTATCGCGACGGTCTCCGAATTTTCGCGGAATGACCTGATCGAGACCTACGGACTTGATCCGGCCAGGATCGTGATCACGCCAAACGGCGTCGAGCCCGCCTTCTCTTCGATCCCGACGAGTGCGGACGAGGGGCACAAAGTACGCCATCAATTTGGTATTGAACGCGACTTCATTCTGGCCGTTGGTAGTTTGCAGCCGCGCAAGAATCTCCTGAGACTGCTCAAGGCATACGCGCGGCTGCGGTTGGAGATGCGTCATCGCGCGCCTCAACTCGTCCTTGTTGGCCGGCGACTCTGGCTGTATCGGGAAGTCTTTGCCGAGATTGCGCGCCAGAGTTGGGCGCACGATGTGATCGTCACCGGCTATGTTTCAGAGAAGACACTGCCAGAGCTTTACCGCGCTGCGAAACTGTTTGTCTATCCCTCGTTGTTCGAAGGATTCGGCCTTCCGCCGCTCGAGGCAATGGCGTGCGGGACGCCCGTTGTCACAAGCTCAACCTCGAGTTTGCCGGAAGTCGTTGGTGACGCCGCTCTGCTGGTTGATCCCTACGATGAAGAAGCGCTCGCGGTGGCAATGGTGCAGGCGTTGAACGATGAGAACCTGCGGTTGAGGCTGCGAAATGCCGGCCTTGTCCGCGCGAGGCGATTCACATGGAAGGACGCTGCTCAAAAGACCCTCGAGGTCTATCGAGCAACTTTTAACGAATTTCGCCGGTGAACCTGGATCTGTGCTCTTGAAACAACAGGAAAGGGATAAAGCCCACGATTGCCAGACCTGCGATCTCTGCGGTGATCGCAATGCGCAGTTGATCCTTGTCTCGCATCGCCTTGATGGCCCGCTCATGCGCTGTCAGACATGCCTGCTCTACTTTGTTGCCTATCCCAGCGACCCGGAGACCACTGACGTGGCGCCTCGAACCAACGGGCCTGAGGGGCTCTCAGGGGGCAGCGCCGTTCTGGAAATGGAGCGGCTTGCCCAGCGTGCCCTCGAATTGGAACTGGTCGAGCCCGCCGTCGAGGAGAGTGAGCGGCCGTGGCGCGAATTGGCGGCTCGCGAGAGAATCGGAGATCTGAGTCGCTTCATCGGCGGTGGCCGACTTCTTGAGTTGGGCAGCTCCACAGGCGAACTACTGGAGGTAGCCCGAGAGCGATTCGAGACCATCGGGGTCGAAGCAGATCTGGCATGCAGCCGGGTAGCGCGCGAGCGCGGGCTGGTCTGTCTCAACGGAACTCTGGCGGAGGCGCATTTCGCGGCCGATTGTTTTGATGTGGCCGTTCTCTATCACACGATCGAGCATTTGCCGAGCCCGCAGAAGACACTGCTCGAGCTGCATCGCATCATTCGACCCGGGGGCTGGCTGGTTTTGGAAACACCCAACATCGGGACCATGTGGTTTCGGCTGCTTGGTGCGCGCTGGCGACAGTTGATCCCTGACCACCGCTATTTCTTCACGCCCCAGACGTTGGTGCGATTGTGCGGTCAGGGTGGTTTTGAGATTCGTGAAATGCGTTCGGTTGGAAAGGCGATGAGCTTCAGGCTCTTTGCCAGCCGCGTCAGCAGGTACCACCGGACACTTGGCAGGGTGCTTCTTGGGATTGGACGATCAGCAGGCATCGAGGATCGCACCCTGCGCCTCAGGCTTGGTGACGTTGTCAGGCTGTACGCGGTTCGCAAATGAATCTCGTCATTCATTGCATCGCGACGGTGCCGGAACGCCCTCTGAAGGAGATGGTCTCGCGAAGTTGCCCGACGAGATCGGCTTCCCATGAGAGAAGCAAGACTTCGCGCCTGTTGCGCCCCTCGGGCCCCGGGGAAGACTTTGCCCGCACAAAGGACAACTCTGCGTGCGGACGTGTCGTTCCGCTGTTGCTGCTCACGCGATTGGCGACTCGGGCAAAGTAACTTTGCCGTTCGGGTAGGTTGAGCTCGCGTCTTATCTGGTTGATGTGCGCTTCGCAGGCACCGAGGCCATCCGCCTCGTTTACGGCGTCGTTAAGGCGCAAGACTCCGTGAGCAAATTCGTGTAGCAGGACCATGCCCAGGTCAAACGAGGCGATCGCCTGTCCATCACCTCGAAGCCAATCGAAGTCGGAGAAATCGATCTCGATCGGCATAACCTCGATCCGCGATCCTGTTTTCAGGCTCTGGAAACTTATTGGCGAGCCAAGCCGGCCAAAAGCGACAACGCGTGAGTGGTCGTGAGTCTCCAGATCGAATGCGATCTCGCCCTCGATCGCGCCCGCGAGCAGCTCGCGCGCTGTTTGCGAGCCTCCCCTGAATTGGGTTTCGTCGCCGAGCTGAAGGAAACCGTCGCTGTCAAAATCCAGTTCAAGGAGGCCGGTCTTTTGACGGAGACTCTTGCGGACTGCGAGCATCTGTTTCTTTCCGGGGCCGCGCGAGGGGCTAATGCGAACTCCACCCTGATACCGAAGCGGGTCAGTTCCAGAAGGAAACGCCGCCGGCGCGAGTGAGATGAGAATCAACGCAGTCAAGCAGCAGCGAATTTCAAGCCGCGAAGCGGTTGTCAGCGTGCGAGCAGTCTGTGCCATACTTCTGACCTCCCAGCGAGATATTCTTGTGACCGGGGTGTCCCCGGAGGCATTCATGAAGTGGTCGTCATCTGGTACTACTTCCTCGACGGATTCGCTGTTCCGCGGACGAGGCCCGCGAAGCCTGTCTTCGAGCGAAATAGAGCGTCAAGTTTGGCGTTCCGGACCAGGGAATTGATGAGTCAGCGCTTTTCGTTGACCGCGGGTGGACCGCGTATCCAATACTCTGGAGGTGAGCGACGGTTGCGGAGAGGACAAATGCCTGGTGGCAGGTCTCCAATGAGGCTGAGGCGCGATCGAGAAATCGAGGTTATCGCTTGAAGATATCGTATCGGTATCTGGTCGACCCAGACGAGACGCGGGAGGCGCTGGCCAATTTTGCGACCGACGGAGTTGTCGGACTCGACACCGAGACCTTTTGGGATGCGACGACGAGGGAAAACCACCTCAGCCTGCTTCAGCTTGCGGCGCGGAGCGGTGAAGTTCTTGTGATTGATGCACTCTCGGCCGGGATCGTGGAGGCGAGGGGGCTGATCGAGAATCCGGCGATCCTCATGGCCGCACATAACGCGAAATTCGACGAGGGATCGCTCAAGAGTGCCGCCTTCAAGCCTGGAGGGTTGCTTGATACGCTGAGACTGGCTCGGCGTGCATTGCCTCTCAAGTCATTCAGCCTTGCATCGGTCACCGCACACCTCTGCGGTATTGAACTGGACAAGACCTACCAGCGAAGCGATTGGCGCCATCGACCATTGAGTCGCGAGCAGCTTGATTATGCAGCCCTCGACGCGCAGATAGTTCTGGATGTCTATGACGCGCTCGCTGACTTGCTGAAGGCTGAGGGGCGCTGGGAGAAAGAGCTCGAGCGTGCGATGGTTGGAGCGAAGGTAAAGCGGGAGCCGAGGGCTCCGCGAGAGGCTACCCGGTTAATTGACCGGCCGTGGACGCCGGAGGAACGCAAGGCGCTCGACCGCCTGCTTGCGTGGCGCACTCGGGCCGCAAAGAGCGTCGGATTGCCTGCCTATTTTATCTGCTCAGAGCGGACACTCGAGCATTTGGTGGTCACCCGTCCGGGAAGCCTGGACGGGTTGGCGAATATCTTCGGCCTCGGACCCACCAAAATTGCTCGGTTCGGGGCCGCCCTGCTTGAGGAATTGAACCGCCAGAAATGACTTGTCGGTGTTTTCTCTAGGGGCCCATCCCTCTTCCATTCTTCGGGCTCTAAGTCAAAGGAAAACCTGCTCTTCGCCGAGCACAATCCATAATTTCGGAAACCATGGTCGGTTTTTTTGGATGTTTCCGGGCGCGAGCGCTACCGCAGGCCACTAAGATGTTGACTAGCCTGTGGTTAACCTGTTAGCTGCAGCCGCCTAAAATTGGAATAGGGATTGCATTACTTGGAGTGGTCCAGAAACGAATCGACATTTTTCTGAATTCAAGGCTGTCTTCGCGATTCTCAATTGATTAGTATTCAACCCAATTCACTGGATTTTATGACTCCGCCGGGCAATTTGAGTGCTGGAGCAGGGGTCAGTCAGAGATAGCCGTCGAGCGATGACTGGAGGCTCCTTTCGTCGCTTCCCGGTGAATCCCAACAGAAGGAGAAACGTAAATGAAACCAGGATCGTCAGCAATTAGAGTCTTGAACGTTGTGTTTAGCGCCGTTCTGCTCGTCTTGATCTCCTCGTTTGCACTGGCCCAGGAGAACACCGGCAGCATCAGGGGAACGGTCAAGGACTCGACGGGCGCGTCAATTCCAGGAGCCAAAGTGACTGCCTCCAGTAGTTCACTCGTGCGTTCACTCGACGCGGTGAGCGACAGCGAAGGCCGGTACCGGTTTCCAAAACTGCCGGCCGGTATCTACGCGGTCACCGCGACCCAGACTGGGTTTAAGACAGTCAGGAATGAAGATGTTGCCCTCACGCTTGGTAGCGAGTTGACGCTCGATATCCCGCTCTCGGCTGGCAATGTGGCGGAATCGGTGACGATCAGCGCCACTTCGGAGGCGATTGACGTCACGACCAGCAGATCGGCGACGAACATTAGTGAAAAGACTATTGAGAACGCGCCAAAAGGCCGCGGCTTCAATTCCATTCTGCAAACAGCGCCTGGCGTGACCTTTGACCCGCGAGCGGGTAGTGTCGCGGGCGGCAGCAGCGGTGGGGCCAATAGCACGGGAACCTCGGGCAACAATCCCGGCGGCGGTGTTGGTGGTTATTCGGTCAACGGTGCGAGCGGTTCCGAGAATCAGTTTATTCTCGATGGTGTTGAGGTTTCGAACATCCGGAACGCAGCGCTGGGCCGTGAAAGCGCCATCCCATTCGAGTTTGTCAAGGAAGTTCAGGTCAAGAGCGGTGGGTTCGAGGCAGAGTACGGCGGTGCGGTCGGCGGCGTGATCAACGTCGTCACCAAGAGCGGTGCCGATCAGTTCCACGGCGAAGGCGCACTGATGTTCACGGGCGCCGCCCTGAACTCTCGTCCGCGTGGTTTCTGGCGCGGCAATCCGGCAGCGGTTACGACTGCTCAATTCTTCCGCCAGAAAGAAGACGACTATCGCACCTTTTTCCCCGGATTTACGATTGGCGGCCCGATTATCAAAGAGCGGCTGCATTTCTTCACCGGCTACTTTCCGGAGCTTCTTCGGGCAGAGCGTTCGATTGCCTATTCAAACGGGGCTGAGACGACGACGACGCGGATCCTGCGTCACTATATGATCAACCGCCTCGACTACGCTCCGACGCAGAAGATACAGATCAACTCATCCTACATTTGGACCCCCATTCGCGTGACGGGCACGTTGAAGGGCGTTGACCCACAGGTTGCGCGGCCTCTTACTAATCAGTCAATTCAGGGCGGCTACACGCCGGCGCAGGCCTACACTGCATCGTTTACTTACTCCGTCACACCGAACCTCATCGTCAGTGCTCGGTACGGGTATAAGTACACGAACGACAAGGGCAATACCTATGGGTTGCCGACCGTTGCGCAACTCATCTACAACACGAACACCTCGCTCCAAACCAATCCTGCGGTTCCGGCAAACCTGGCTGGCTCGGCGGGTT
>JANNRD010000092.1:0-18499 GCA_031401095.1 Acidobacteriota bacterium | reverse complement strand
GCGGCCCGAAGACTATTCTGCCCAGCGAATGGATGCGGTGGGTGTGGGACATGTAAGCACCACTCGAAATCGGCTCCAGCCTGGTCTGCCACGCACCCTCCGCTTTTGCTTCGCGATTAACAGTCAAAGTAAGCCGGCGGTTGAGCCGATTGTTGAGCAGCGCCCAGTAGTTGTCGCCCGCCTTGACCTGCTGTCCGTCGATTGCAATCAGATAATCGCCAACACTCAGTTTGACCCAGTCCTTGTCCGCAGGGCCAGTTTCATAGACGTGGGTCACACGATAACGACCGGCCGCCTCATCAGATTCGAGCTCGACTCCGAGATGCGCCGTTGAGACGCCACCACGGCCGCCTGGCGGTGGTGCTGCTCCAGTGTGCGACGCATTCAGCTCGCCGATCATCTCATTGATGATATTGATCAACTCCTGTCGCTCGCCAACGAACTCGACCAGGGGTTGATACTTCGCTCGCATGGCATCCCAGTCCTTGCCGTGCATCTCCGCGTCATAGAAGCGATACTTCATCGTTCGCCAGGCATCGTCGAACATCTCGGCCCACTCGGCTGCATTGTCGACCTTCACCTTGGCAACAAAGTTAATTCGACGGCGTGCACCATCACCTCGACCAGCGAGACCCCCAGGCGCACCCGTCGCAGCACCTGCAGGGCCGGCACCGCCAGCTAGCGAAAGTGAATAGACCGACCGCGCCTCGCGGAAGAACAACGTTCTGCCGTCGCGGGAGAAGTTGAAGTCACCCAGACCACCACCGCCTCCTCCGAAACCACCTGGCGCACCCTCATCGCCACCTTCAGGGACCGCTCCCGACGTAATCCGTGTCAGCCGCTTACCATCCTCCTGAATCGAGTAGACGACAGGAACCGTCCGCAGAGTCGCCGGCTCGCTAGTCAGGAAGACGATCGTCCGGCTGTCAGGCGAGACCGCATAGTTGAAGACAGCGAACGGCATCCGCGTCACTTGCCGCGTCCGTCGCTTGAAACCGGCCCAGTCAATCTGGGTCTCGCGAGCAGGCTGAGTCCGCGGAGCAACTGGACGTCGAGCGATTCCGTCCGCACCGTCCGTTGAGTCGCCAGCATCGGCGCGCTCCTCCGGATCGTCGGGATCGCGATCCTGCTTTTCGAGGCTCATCGAGAAAAGCTGCGACGAGGGCTGCTGCCCACCGCCTCCGCCGCCGCCACCGCCTCCCGCATCGCTGCGTACGAAGTAGAGTTTCTTCCCATCTGGCGAGAAGCGTGGATTACTGTCATTGGCTGAATCGAATGTGGCTCTTCGTTCTTCACCGCCTGTCGATGCAATGAGGTAAATATCGTTTGTCCGGGTCTCGTCGGCACGCGCGTAGGCGATCCACTTGCCATCCGGTGACCAGACAGGTGCGCCGATGTTGCCAAAGCGGGACCTCGTCAGCTCTGTTGTCTGACGGCTTTCGAGATTGTACTTCCGCAATCTCAAATCCGATGAAGTGAAGGCGATGTCCTTTCCATCAGGGGACCAGCGGAGGCCGAGTTTGAGTGTGTCGACGTCTGTCACCTTGCGCGACTCAGTTGAGGCATCAACGGCCGCAACGTATATCTCCTCGCGTCCACTCTGATCTGATGTATAGGCGATCCATTTGCCATCGGGTGAATACTGAGGATCGCGGTCGCGTGCGGCACTCGAAGTGAGCTGCCGCAGATCGCCCTCTTCTACCGGACTGGTGAAAATCTCGCCGTGAATCGAGAATGCAATGCGGCGGCCTGAAGGAGCGAGATCGTACTCATCGACCTGCGAATTGAAGTCCCGGACCTCCGCGACATTCTCCTGGGTTTCAGCATCGATATTGACCTTGATTACGGCGCTCCTGCGAGTTGCCGTGTCCAGCTTCCAGAGACCGAAGTCGTGTTCGAAGACGATCGTCTTACCATCAGCGCTGATTGCGGCCCAGCGGACTTCACCTGTCTTGAAGGTCGTCACCTGCTCAGCCTTGCCGCCGTTTTCGGGAACTCGCCAGATGTTGGCAAGACCACCACCCTCCCGATCACTGACAAAATAAATGTTGCCGTCGCGACTCCACATCGGCCACACATCCATCCCATCAAAATTGACGACGTCGGTAAACTTCTTCGCGGCGATGTCCATGACCGTGACATCGCTTTGATAAGAACCGCGGTAGTACTTTCGCCAGTAGGACTGTGAGCGCCGATTGATTGCGAGGCGTCGCCCATCCGGTGAATAAGTCGCGTAGACACCCATGTCGGCACCGGTCGAGCGCTCGCGCGCATCGTCTACTCCAACAGTGTAGAGTTTCCCCATGAAATCCTCGCCGCGCTGGGAGGCAAAGAGGACGGTGCGCGAATCGGGTGACCAGCCGAGCACGGTGTCATCCGTTGAGTGGAAGGTCAGTTGTTTTGCTGCGCCCCCATCGACGGGAATGATGAAGACGTCAAGGTTACCCTGACGGTCGCTCGAGAAGGCGATCCACTTGCCATCGGGTGAGAAGCGCGGAAAGACATCGCGGGCTTTGTGTACCGTCAAACGCTTAATGTTCGCACCCGCCTCATCGGCGGTCCAGATATCACCGAGGTAGGTGAAAGCGACGCGGCCCTGATGGTAATGCGGATAGCGAGCGAGCTTGACTTCGCGCGCCAGAGCGGAACTCGGCGGCAGCGAAACGAATACCAAAGCAACGAGGTAGGCGAGTGTCTGCATTCTCTTCATGGTCATTCTCCAGTCGAAAGGCGGTTACTGGTGAGAGAATAGGGAACAAATGAAGAAAACGGAACAGCCGTCGAGAGATTCAGAGCCTTCGTCTTCGCGGCTCTCTTCCCGGGGCTTGTTCCGTTTTTCGTCTTTGTTCCGTATCCTTCCATTTGGATGAGGCGAGTGCGATGAGGCGAGTGCGATGAGGTTGAGGTTGTGGCTAATTCCCGTTTGTTTGACTCTGGCCTGCCTGTCTGGCGTGGGCACTGCTCAGACTGGTTCGTGGCGCTGGCAGAATCCGCGTCCTCAGGGGAATCCACTCTACGCAATCAAGTTCGCGGATGGGGAATACGGGATTGCCGTTGGCCGCGATGGGACGATCCTCCGGACCGCTGACGGCGGACTTAACTGGCTGGTCGTGCGGCGCGGACTGCAAACACCCCTCTACGGACTGGCGATGCGTGGCCGGCGTGTCTGGACAGTCGGCGCTCGGGGCGCCTGCCTCACCTCTCGAGACAGCGGCGAGTCCTGGACCGAACTACGGAGCCGGACGCGTGAGCATCTCTTCGCGGTTGACTTTATTGATGAGAAACGGGGTTGGGCCGTTGGTGTCGAGGGTCTGATCCTGACGACTACCGACGGAGGTGCTTCCTGGATGAAACAGGCGAGCGGCGTCAGCAAACACCTCTATGCCGTGGCCTTCAGCGATGAGCTTCGAGGGGTCATCGGCGGCGCTGAAGGAACATTGCTGACGACCAGGGATGGTGGCGCGACCTGGCAGCCACACAAGGATGTCGCGGCCAGAAACCTGCTCGCTGCGTGGGCGAACCCATCCGGCAAATTCTGGATTGCCGGTCTCAACGGGACGATCCTCCACAGCCTTGATTCCGGTAACACCTGGCTGGCTCAATCGAGCAACGCCTCGAGCCACTTCTACGCGATTTCTTTTGTTGACGAGTTGCGCGGCTGGGTTGCCGGAGCGGACGGGTCCATCGTGCGCACGGCAGATGGCGGGGCATCGTGGAGCGCGCAGATCTCGAACACGTCACAAATCTTCAACGCGGTCTCCTTTGCGGATCAGCTGCAAGGCTGGGTTGCCGGAGAGGGTGGCGCTATTCTCGCAACGACCGATGGTGGTGAGACCTGGAAGGCACAAACAGAGGGCCCATTGGAGATGCTCAACGCGGTGCACTTTGTCGACGAACATCTCGGTTGGGCAGTCGGCGCAAACGGGACGATTCTTGCCGCCAGCGATGGCGGGCGCACCTGGAAGAGACAGGTTGCCAGCACCCCGGCAAACCTGAGAGGAGTCTATTTTCTCGATGCTAAACGCGGGTGGGTGGTCGGTGAGCGCGGGACGATTCTCGAAACTGTTGATGGCGGCACCGAGTGGAAGGCGAGGACAAGTGGCACGGATCTCAGCCTGCATGGGATCGTGTTTGTGGGAACTCAGGGTTGGATAGCTGGTGAAGGCGGGCTCATCTGGCACACGGCAGATGGTGGCGAGAACTGGGCTCCGCAGACATCGACGACTCGGTTCTGGCTGGAAACGATCGGATTTCTCGACGGGCGGATCGGATGGGCTGCGGGTGAGGCCGGGGTCATCCTGCGGACAACCGATGGAGGCGCAACCTGGAGGAGGCAGGAGAGCGGTACAAGGCGATGGATTTACCATGTCGCTTTCGCAGATGTGAAGAATGGCTGGGCGGTTGGCGACGATGGACTTATCCTGCATACCTCCGACGGCGGAGAGAACTGGGCTGTTCAGATCAGCGGAGTGCCAAGCAATCTGCTGGGTGTCAGGACCCTGGGTGCTCGGCGGGCGGTTGTCGTGGGCCTAAACGGGATTATTCTTCGGACGAACAATGGGGGTCGGACCTGGCTCCGGGACCTGAGCGGAACGACGACACCGCTGCGATCAGTCGCCACCTCGGGAGACGACGCCTGGGTGGTCGGGAGAGACGGCGTCATTTTGCGATATGCTGGTCCCGACCCCGGTCAGATGCGGGCAATCTTTCCGCGACGCAAATAGCATGAAGATACTACTGCTTGAGACAATCCACGACGAAGCAGTGAGGATGCTCAAGGATGTCGCCGAGGTGCAACTCGCCGAGCGGCTCGATGCCGAGTCGGTTACCCGAGATGCAAGCGATGCCGTCGCCATCCTCACTCGAGGTCGCGGTCGCATCGAGAAGCCGGTCATAACGAGCGCGAGACTCCTCAAGTGCGTCGCACGTTGCGGTGCCGGAACCGACAACATCGACGTCGCGGCGGCAACCGAGCGGGGGTTACCGGTGATCTTTTCGCCGGAGGGGACAAGGTTTGCCGTAGCCGAGCATGCATTCATGCTGGCCATGGCCGTCGGGAGACGGCTGACACGGGTTGATCGAGAAGTGAAGACGGGCGGCTGGGAGATTCGCAGTCGCATTGGAATTGGCTCGGAGCTCTTTGGAAAGACGCTTGGCGTGGTCGGATTGGGAAGGATCGGCAGCCGGATTGGCGAGTTGGGCGAGGCGTTCGGGATGCATGTTTGCTACTGGAGCGTGAGTGCGCGTGACGAACGTTTAACGCGCGTTGAACTGGATGAGCTCTTTCGCATGTCGGATGTAATCTCGGTCAGCCTGGCGCTGACGCCCGAGACTAGGGGATTGATCGATGCGAGGCTTCTCGGCCTCGTGAAACCGACAGCGATCCTTGTCAATACGGCGCGCGGTGAGATCGTCGATGAAGAAGCGCTGGTCGCAGCACTCGCTGAAGGTCGTCTCGGCGGAGCGGGTATCGATGTCATGCGCGAGGAACCACCGCGAGCCGATCACCCTCTCTTCAAATTTGATAACGTTGTCATCACGCCGCATATCGCGGCGATCACAGACGTCGCATACCGCCGGATGTGCGTCGAAGTGGCGACGCAGGTCGTCGAGGTGGTCACTGGAGGCGCTCCAAAGGTGGAGTTCGTCAGGAACCCGGAAGTTCTCTTGCATATTTGAAGTCAACGCAGAAGAAGATGATTGATGAAATTCTCAATGCACAACTGGATGAGGCCCGAACCGATCGAGACGACACTCGAGAGGCTGCACCGGTTTGGCTATCACGGCATCGAGATCAGCGGTGAGCCAGCGCGCTACAACGCTGATGATGTCCGTCAGCTGCTCGATAAGTACGAGCTTGAATGCTGGGGTGCGGTGACGATCATGACGGAGGGGAGGGATTTGGTGCATCCCGACAAGTACGTTCGCATCGGGACGATCGCGTATATGAAGGACTGCATCACTATGATTCGCGGGCTGCAGGGAAAGATGTTCTGTATCGTGCCTTCGACGATGGGCAAAGTGAAGCCGCTTGCTTCACCCGCAGAGGAGTGGCAGTGGGTCGTCGAGGGGCTTCGAGAGGTGGCCGAATTCGCGGCGGATAATGGGGTCGTGCCGGGAATCGAGCCGCTTAATAGATTCGAGACGTATCTCATAAACCGGCATGACCAGGCGATGCGGCTGGCGGATGAGGTAGGCTTTGGGATGAGGGTCATCCTCGATGCGTTTCACATCAATATCGAAGAAGTGGACCCGCTCGGCGCGATCCGAACGGTCGGCAGCCGCCTGCTTGATTTTCACGTCGCCGACAATAATCGAAGGCCTGCTGGTCAGGGGAGTTACGATTGGTCGAAGGTGCTCGGTGTTCTCAAGGAGATTGGCTATGAGGGGCATCTCACGGCCGAATTTGTCCTGCCTCTCGACCGGACTCCGTTGGCAGTTATGGGAGAGAAGCGGGAAAGTGATATGGAGTTTAGTGAGGCTGACCTGAAGTTTATCCAGGACCACGGCTCAGGATTGATCAGCGCGTCGGATTACGATCGGGCGGTGTCCGATAATATCGGGTACCTGAAGGCGCTGCTTTAGGACGGAGGCGAAGAGAAACAACGGAACAAACGGAATAAGACGGAAGATACGGAATTGCCCTGGCTCCTTCCGTGTCTTCCGTGTTTTTCCGTTTGTTCCGTTGTTTCTCTTCCCCACCCTAGCAGACAAGCAGCTCCCGCTCCACCGAGAATCCCTCGAGATTCCCGAGGACGGAGACCGCGAACGATTCCGGCTGAAAGACGTCGTTCGCAAGGCGCTGGATGTCCCGCGAGGTGACCGCATCGACGGCCGCGATGGTCTCATCCGGGGAGAAGAAGCGGCCAAAAGTCATCTCGTGTTGCGCCAGCGAACTCATCCGTGCGGATGACGACTCAAGGTTGAGCATGAGCGACGACTTAAGCTGGTCCTTGTTTCGTTCAAGTTCTTCACTCGATACTTCTTCAGCCTTGATTCTTCGCAACTCTTCCATGGTCGCGACGATCGTCTCCTTCAGTTGCTCGGTCGATGCCCCGGCATAAATGCTCAAATAGCCAGAATCAGTAAACGGGCTGATCGAGGAAAAGACCGTATACGCGAGCCCACGGTCCTCGCGGATCGACTGAAACAGACGCGAACTCATGCCACCACCAAGAATCAGAGTCAGAATGTGAGTCACATACCTATCTTCGCTGATGAGCGATGGGCAGGGAGTGCCGATGACGAGATGAGACTGCTCGAGCTCGGCTTTGTGTCGAAGCGTGATGTGCGGGGTCGGCTGTGGAGCCTCAGCCAGGGCCGGCGTTTCAAGAGATGGCACGTTGCCGAAATACTCCTCCGCAAGAGCCACCACCTGCTCGTGAGTCAGATTGCCCGCCGCGGCGATGACCAGGTTATCCGCCCGATAGATGCGTTCGTAGTACTCCTGAACCTGTTTGCGGCGGAACCGTGAAAGACTCTGAGGTGTGCCAAGGATCGGCCGACCGAGCGGGTGTTCCGGATAGAAATTCTCAGAGAAGATCTCATGCACGAGGTCGTCCGGAGTGTCCTCGACCATCTTGATCTCTTCGAGAATGACCTTCCGCTCTTTCTCGATTTCCGCAGAACGGAATGCCGGAGACGTGACCAGATCAGCAATCAACTCAAAGGCGCGGGGCAGATGACAATCGAGAACCTTTGTGTAGAAGCCGACCATCTCACGACCTGTGAACGCGTCGAGATGCCCGCCAAGCGCGTCGGATTCCTCCGCAATCTGCGCAGCTGAACGCTTCCGCGTACCCTTGAACAAAGCATGCTCGATGAAGTGGGTCAGACCATTCTTCTCGGTCGCCTCATACCGCGAGCCAACACGCAGAAATACCCCGAAGCTCACCGAACGCACATGCGGCATCTGCTCGGTGACGATCACAAGACCGTTTGCGAGTCGAGTCTTCCTAACCTGAATATCCTGGGTTATCTCCATCACTAACTCACGCCTCTCCTTCAATCGCTGCTGCTCTCAAGCCAAACAGTAAGCATGGGGTCGTGCCTTGAGAATGTAAAGCAATCCTCCAGTTCCGTAGTAGGTCAGTTTGGCAACGAGGAGAAGTTCAATAACCACAGAGGCTCAGAGACATGGAGGACCGCACAGAGAAGAAGTGGAAAGGCAAAAATGATCTTTCCAAGCCCATGTGGTTTCTCTGTACTCTTCTCCGTGTCTCTGAGCCTCTGTGGTTATTGAACTTCTCCTCATTGCCCAACTGACCCACTTAGACGCGTGGCATGGTCAGGCCGACTTGATCCAGATACTTCCCCTGACGATCGGCGTACGAGATATCGCAATCCTCATCTGACTCAAAAAACGTCACTTGTGCGATGCCTTCATTGGCATAAATCCGGACGGGAAGATTGGCTGAGTTTGAGAACTCAAGGACCAGTCGTCCGCGCCAGCCCGGCTCGAGAGGCGTCGTATTGACGATCAGGCCGGATCTCGCGTAAGAGCTCTTTCCAAGACAGAATCCGATGACGTTGCGGGGTAGATGAAAGGTCTCGACCGTCACACCCAGAGCATAGGAGTGGGGCGGAAGCAGCCAATAGCGTGACCCATCTGTGGCAGTCATGAGAGGCGCTTCGACGAGCGAGCGCTCATCGAAGTTCTTTGGATCGATCTCGGCGCTCGCGATTGGCGAGAAGACCCGAAAACCGTCCGGTGCCAGGCGCAGATCGTACCCATAGCTCGACACCCCGGCCGACAGGATTCGCCGCCCATCAACTTCCCGAACCTGCTTTTCCTCGAAGGGAGTTATCAGGCCGTGCTCGCGGCACATACGAATAATCCAGCGGTCTGGTTTGACACTCACGCTTTGATGCTCCTTCGAAAAAGTCCCTTTGAAATCCAATCCTGACGAGACGCCGGGCGGCCGATCAAGCGCGCAGTCTAGCCGATCGCTGGCACACGCCGCAAGATGTGTCTAAACTACGCCTTGACAGCAGTAAGCGACGGTTCCTATAATGCGCACGATTCGACCGATATCCAATACTCGGGCGAGATCCAATCAAGACTCGATAAGTGCGGTAGTTGCTCAGATCGGAAATGGAGGAACGGTGATCAAGCTGGATATCATCAACCATGTCGCCGAGAGGACTGGGGTGCCAAAGATGAAGGCAGAGATTGCCGTTGAGGCTCTCTTTGAGGCGATGAAAGGTGCCATGCGAAAGGGCGAACGCATTGAGCTTCGCGGCTTTGGCGTCTTTGTTGTCAAACCGCGGAAACGCGGCGTCGGCCGTAACCCGCGCACCGGAACACAAGTGGCAATCCCCGAAGGCAAGACCATTCGGTTTAAACCAGGCAAGGAACTGCAGTCCTAGTTCCTTTCCATATCCTGCTCTTTATTCCTGCCGCACCCGACCTCTCGAGGTGGGTGCGCCCCAAACCAGATACTCCTCCCGGAGATCGATCTCAACTTCTCAGTCAAGACGGATCGCCATCGCGACGCGTGTTCTCTTTCGCCACCGGCTGAACAGATCACCGATTCGTTTCATCCATCCGTACTTCCTCGTCAGCAGCACGTGCGCCCTCGCACCCGCCGCTTGGTCGAGAATGGTCGCGGTCCCATCGACCCATTCGCCCGCCCCGTCTTTGAAGGCACCGCGCATGTCGCACGGCGCGACGCGAACGCGAGGATTGTTGCGGACGCGGCGAACTTTCGCGGCATTGGCCAGCGAATAGATGAAGAGCAGTCCATCCGACTCGACGAACCAGACGGGTGTCCGAATCCCCTCGCCGTTCTTGCGGAAGCTCTCGAGTGAGATGTACTTCTCATTTTCAAATTGAGATGGTTTGTCTGGACTCATAGCGGGTCTGAGTCTAGATCAGGTGGCGCGATTCTCAAAATTTGTCGTCCTCCGGCAAGGATGGAAGACTCACGCGAAGAACGCGAAGAACGCGAAAAGACGCGAAGATTCAGAATGGTATCAACGCTTCACCTCATTCACCTCGCCCTTGATCTCTTATTCCCGTTCGCGTCTTTTCGCGTTCTTCGCGTTCTTCGCGTGAGTCTTCTGTCCTCGTCCGAAGGCGACTTTGCATGAAACCCCTCGCGGGCTTGGCGGAGGCGACATGAGCGAACTTCGGGAAAATTCGATTAACCAGGCGATAGCCGAGCAGCAACACGAGGGCGATGGCGAACGCGATCGGTTTGCGTGTGTCAGCCTTGACAAGCAGGTAATAGTGCAACACACCCGAAGCGGCTGCGAAATAGACCAAACGATGCAGTTTGTTCCATCGGTCGCCACCGAGGCGCTTGATCATCCTGTTTGTGGATGTCACCGCCAGCGGCACCATTAGCAGGAAAGCAAGCATCCCCAGAAAGATGAACGGCCGCTTCAGAGTGTCGCTGACGATCTCACCGACGCGGAAGAACTTATCAAACCAGACATAAGCGAGAAGATGCAGTGTTCCGTAGAAAAAGGCGTAGAGACCAAGCAGGCGGCGCACCTTGATGAGCCATGGCTGGCCTGTCATCTTGCGCAACGGCGTCACCAACAGCGACACCAGGAGAAAGACGAGCGTCAGCGTTCCGGTCGTATGCGTCACGAACTCGAGCGGATTCGCGCCCAGTTCGTGGTAATAGGCGTCGCGCGCAAGCAACGCGAGCGGTACCGCCGCGTTGACAAGAACAACAAACTTGGCGAACTTGATGTCGGACTGGGTCATGAAGTGGTCAACGCTCCGTCCCTCTGCCTCTACCTTGTCTCCAGCATCCTAAAAGTCCTTTTGGAGATTCATCCCCTGGTATAGTCCTGCGACCTGATCGCCGTAGCCATTGAACATCAGTGTCCGTCGCTGGCCGAACTCACCGATGCGACGCTCACGCGCCTGGCTCCACCTCGGATGATCCACCCCGGGATTGACGTTCGCGTAGAATCCATACTCGTCGGGTGAATAGTCCGCCCAGGTTGTCGTCGGTTGATCGGCTGTGACAATTATCTGGACGATCGATTTTCCGCTCTTGAAGCCATATTTCCACGGGACTACCAGGCGCAGCGGTGCACCGTTCTGGGGCAGCAGCACCTTGCCGTAGAGCCCAGCCGCGAGAAGGGTCAGGGGATGCATTGCCTCGTCGAGACGCAGGCCTTCGACATATGGCCACGGTAAGACCGAAGTTTTCTGATTGGGCATACGCTCGGCGTCGTAAAGAGTGACGAACTTGACATACTGCGCGCTACCCATCGGCTCGACTTCGCTGAGGATACGTTTGAGCGGTAAACCGAGCCAGGGAATAACCATTGACCATGCTTCGACACAACGGAGACGGTAGATGCGATCCTCGAGCGGCGCCAGCTTGAGAAGATCATCAAGATCGAACGTCCGCGGCTTATGAACGAGACCGGCAACCTCGATCGTCCATGGCCGTGTCACAAAATTCTTCGCCCGCGGAGCAACGCCCTGCTTGCTGGTCGAGAACTCGTAGAAGTTGTTGTAATTGGTTATGTCCGCGAAGTCGTTGGCTGCCTCGCCTTCCGGAGTTCGATAGGCCACCGTCTCAGTACCCTGCGCGACCGTCGTTTCGGCCTTCTTCGTCCCGGGAACGTTGAGCTGGCGGTAAATCAGACCGGTTGCGAGTGTCGTTCCGACAAGGACGCCCCCTCGAATGAAGTTTCGACGGTTGAGGTAGGTCCGCTCGTCCGTGATCTCACTGCTCTCGATGTCTTCCGGTTTCTTGATCAGCATTCCCTCTCCCGATACGCTAATGACAGCATGCCTGCGACCTATTCCATTATAATCTCTCGATGGACCGGACACTTGATGATTTGCTGCAGAAGTCAATTGGCGAATTGAAGCGCACTCTGCTTGATGAACAGGAATCGATCCCGGCCGGTCTCATCGATGCGCTTGAGCATGACACACGTCGGGCCGCGCGAGACCTCGCCCGGAGGCTCCGTTCCCGGACGGCGAGTAATCGTGCCGAGGGTCAGAGGCTTCGCCACCTCCTCAGGTTCGAGCGCGAGCTTTGGGATGAAGGCTTTGTCCATGTCGCTGGTGTCGATGAGGCTGGAATGGCGCCGCTCGCGGGACCAGTAGTTGCCGGCGCAGTCATTCTCCCGCGGAACTACCGTCTGCGTGGCCTCGATGATTCAAAGAAGATACTCCATGAGTTGCGTCGCGAGGAGCTGGCGGTGCGGATCAAGGCCGATGCCATCTGCTGGTCGGTCGGGTGGGCGGAGGTGGAAGAGATCGATCGTCTGAACATCTACCAGGCCGGGCTTCTGGCGATGCGGCGTGCCGTTGAGGCTCTTCCGCAGGCGCCCGAGTTTATTCTGCCCGACTTTGTTCTGGTTGATGCGCGGAGGATTCCTGATTGTGCGATACCCCAGCGCGGGATAATCCGCGGGGATCAACTTTCTGCGAGTATTGCCGCGGCGTCGATCATTGCAAAAACAACCCGAGACCAGCATCTGCACGAGCTTGATGCGCAATATCCTGGCTATGGACTCGCTTCTCACAAGGGCTATCCGACACCTGAACACCTCGAAGCCCTGAAACGATTGGGGGTGCTTCCGATCCACCGGCGCAGTTTTGGACCGGTGAGGCAGGCCCTCGGCCTCGAGTCCGCGCAGTTGGGTCTTTTTGACTAACCGTGGAAAGCGCCTATACTTCTCCCACTTTCACTAAGTTCATCCCAAGGAGATCTGAATGAGCACGACAATCAACCATCAATGGCGGCTGGCTTCGCGACCGGTTGGCCTGATCAAGGAATCTAACTACAGTTGGGTCGCAGAGCCGGTCCCGTCAGTCGAAGACGGGCAGTTGCTGGTGCGGACGCAGTACCTCTCGCTTGACCCAGCCAATCGTGGATGGCTCAACGAGGGCGGTTCGTATATGGCGGAGATCGGCCTTGGTTCGGTCATGCCCGCTGGTGGGATTGGGATAGTCGTTGAGTCACGGAATCCGGGCTTTCAGGCTGGCGACCTGGTTCAGGGGATGCTCGGCTGGCAGGAGTACGTGGTGACAAGCGGCCAGGGGCTCAACAAGCTGCCGCAGATGGGGCTTCCGCCAACGGCGTTTCTTGGTCTCTTTGGTCATATCGGGTGCACGGCGTACTTCGGTTTGCTCGAGATTGGTGAGCCGAAGGCGGGCGAGACGCTGGTTGTCTCCGCTGCAGCGGGTGCTGTCGGATCGCTGGTTGGACAGATTGGCAAGATCAAGGGGTGTCGTGTCGTCGGTCTTGCCGGCACCGATGAAAAGTGTCGCTGGCTGGTCGACGAGCTCGGATTCGACGCCGCGATCAACTACAAGACCGAGCCGGTTCTCGCATCGCTCAAGAAACATTGTCCAAATGGTATCGACATCTACTTCGAGAACGTCGGCGGCGAGATTCTTGATGCGGTCCTGGCGCTCGTCAACAACTTCGCACGAATACCATTGTGTGGACTGATCTCGATGTACAACGCGACAGAGCGCGTGCCCGGACCCTACAACTTTGTCAATCTTCTGACTCGTCGAGTGCGCCTTCAGGGATTTGTTGTCATCGACTATATGGCGCGGGCGCAGGAGGCGATGGCCGAGCTTGGGAAGTGGCACATGCAAGGCAAGCTCAAGTACCGCGTCGATGTCGTGGAAGGTCTCGACCAGGCGCCGCGGGCCGTCAATAAACTCTTCGAGGGGTCCAATCAGGGGAAACTGGTCTTGAAAGTTAGTTAGTTAGAGAGGAAGAAAAGAAATAAGAGGAAGAGGCTCACGCGAAGAGAAGACTCACGCGAAGGGCGCGAAGAACGCGAAAAGACGCGAAGGGGGGAATGGTTGACGGGGTGTACAGGAAGGACCTTCTCACCTTCGCGTCTTTTCGCGTTCTTCGCGCCCTTCGCGTGAGTCTTCTCTTTCGCTATCGAATGACCGGATTATTGGATGATCATTCGGTTCCGGCGCCTCCCCTTCGCGGACACACAAAGCCGTCAACATCCCTGCCACTCGAGCCGCATCGACCTCTGCCGTGACGTCGGAATAGAAGAGGATCTCACCTGGCGCTACGCCGATCGCTCCCGCGATAGCGCGATAGCTGTCAGCCTCCGTCTTGGGCCCTGTTGTTGTGTCGAAATAGAAACTGATAAACGAAGTCAGATCACCCGCATTCGTGTGAGCGAAGAGCAACTTCTGAGCGAGGATGCTGCCTGAAGAGTAGATCGCAATCGTTCGTCCCTCGGACTGCCACTGGTTGAGGGTCTTCGGGACGTCCTCATAGACGGTGCTGCGGAGCTCTCCACTGAGATAGCCCTCTTCCCAAATCTTCCCCTGCAGCCATTTGAGCGCAGTCGATTTCCGGTCTCGATCCATGAGCCAGAGGGCGTAGCGCGTGGCGGATTCGATCGCGTCTTCGCTTTCAGACCATGCGGGCGGGTCCTGCAAGTCGTGCACATCCAGTTCGCGCTCGGCCCGCAAGGCGGCCATCAGACTGCGAACCTCAGAACCCTTGCCTTCTCGAAGGAGAAACTCGTGGAGGTGCTTCCGCGCGAAGGGAAAAAGAGTTCGATGAACGAAATCGACGGGGGTCGTCGTTCCCTCGATATCGAGCAAGAGCACGCGGATACTGCTCTTCGCCATCAAAAGACCTGAGATGGGATATATGCCGGACCGAGGCAGATCGGTTGATAGTCACGATCGACGCCGGTTTCGGTGTAATTCGGAACCCAGCCAGCAGGGTCCTTGAAGAGTCTGATCGCACGAATCTGACGGTCGGCGCAAAGATCAAACCAATGCCACGTACCCTGTGGAACACGGATCAGATCGCCTGCCTCGACCTCGATCGCGCAGACACTCCCCTCGCGGGGATGAATATGGAAGACGCCCCGTCCCTGAATAATAAAGCGAACCTCGTCATCGTCGTGCCAGTGTTCGCGACTGAACTTCTGCAGCATCTCTTCAAGACCGGGTGTTGACCTGTTGACGTTGATGACATCGGCGGTGACATAGCCACCAGCGGCTTTCAGTCGCTCAATTTCACTTGCGTAGGCAGCCAGAATCTCTTCGGCTGGCGCCTCGGGTCCGATCTCATGCGACGGTTCCCAGATCTCGTAGTCGATCCCGTAGGCTGCGAGAAAGCCGGCGATCTCCTGAGGGTCCGAAATAGTACGATTCTCAACCGGGATTCTGACGTGGGCCATTCTCTCCTCCTCCAGCCGCCGGCGAGGAACGTCCGACGACTTCCAACAGAAACTCCAGAATCTCAACGTGGCGTCTGGCTTCCGCCAGGTCCTTACCCCACGTGTATAGACCGTGTCCGCGGATCAGGAAACCGTGCGCCTGCGGTTGTTCGGCAAGCAGCGTCTCGACGATCAGCGCCAGCGCATCGATATCCTGTGAATTCTCGACGATTGGAAGGTACTCACCGTGCAGGTGTGTGCGGACACCAGCAAGTCCCTTGAGCATCTCGTAGCCCTTGATCTCGATCCCGCCGGCCCGTGCGTTCATCTCGGAAAGCAACGTTCCCCATAACGAATGAGTATGCAGCACGGCGCCGGCGTCGCGGTGAAGGACGATCGTGAGGTGCAAGTTTGTCTCGTCTGACGGGCGTCCTGCGCCTGCAATGACGGTGCCTGAGGCGTCGATGTCGAGAATCTCATCTGCCGTCAGGTGTCCCTTATCGACTCCGGAGCAGGTGATTGCCATCCGCAGCGGATCGCGGTCGATGACGGCGCTAAAGTTGCCGCTGGTACCGAGCACCCAGCCACGTGCATAGAAGGCGCTCCCGATCTCGATCATCTCTGCCGCCAGATTCTTCATGACAGCCGCATTCTAGCGCAAAGAAGCAGCATCGCGAAGACGCGCAGTGGCAAGGCAGGTTGCACTCGCTGGAAGGGATGGTCTATGTTCTGAGCACGGAGATATGTGCATGCCAGATGATTTGAGTGTCGCGGACTTTACCAGCGGAATGCAGAAGCTGATGAGTGGTCACTCCCAGCTCGATGCGAGAATCAAGATTGTGTTTGAGGATGGCAGCGTCATCTTTATCGATGGCAAGTCGATTCCTCACGCTGTCTCGAACTACGATGGCGAGGCCGATGTCACCTTGTGGATGTCATTGAGGACGCTCAACCGGCTCTACCGGCGCGAACTCAACCCCGCGACCGCCGCCATGACCGGCAAGATTCGCCTGGAAGGGAATCTCCTCGCGGCGATGAAACTTGAGACCGTCCTGCGGCCATTCGCCTGAGAAGAGAGATAACGGAACAACCAGAAAGAACGGAACAGACGGAAAGAGATTGGTTCAGACCCTCATCCAGTTCCGTCTGTTCCGTTCTTTCAGTTTGTTCCGTTATCTCTCTTTTCTTACTTGCCTGCCGAAGCATTCTGCTGGTCGAGCCAGACCTTTAGTGGAGCGAAGTAATCGAGAATCGCTGTCGCATCCATCTTGTCTTCACCGGTCAGGAGCTTGAGTGCCTCCGGCCACGGACGGCTCTGACCGAGCGCGAGCATCTCCTTTAACTTTGCGCCAGCCTGCTTGTTGTCATAGATCGAGCAGCGGTTGAGTGGACCCTGAAAACCGGCTTCACGGCAGAGTGCACGGTGAAATTGAAACTGGAGGATCGTCGCGAGGAAATAGCGGGCGTAGGGAGTGTTGGCGGGGATGTGATACTTCGCGCCGGCATCAAAGTCCTGCTCGCTTCGCGGCGCCGGTGGAGCGATACCCTGATACTTCTCGCGCAGATCCCACCACCCCTTGTTATAATCCCCCGGTCCGATCTCGCCCGAAAAGACCTTCCAGCGCCACTGATCCACGAGAAATCCAAACGGTAGGAACGCGACCTTTTCGAGCGCCTTATAGAGCAGCAGGCCGGTGTCGGCACTTGCGTCCGGCACCCTCGAGATCAAGCCGATCTTCTTCAGATACTCCGGGGTCACAGAGAGAGCGATTGCATCCCCAATCGCTTCGTGGAAGCCGTCATTGGCGCTGTTCTGGAAGAGCGGTGGCTGCCCGGCATATGCCATTTGATAGTAGTTGTGCCCGAGCTCGTGGTGAATGGTCGAGAAGTCCTCCGCGTTGATCTTGATGCACATCTTGATGCGGACATCCTGCTGGTTGTCGATGTCCCAGGCGCTGGCGTGACAGACGACTTCGCGGTCCTGAGGCTTGAGAAACAACGATCGCTGCCAGAAAGTTGCCGGCAAAGTGTCGAGCCCAAGGGAGGTGAAAAATCCCTCGCCATATCGGACCATCTGCTTCGCATCGGTCTTGCGGTCAACAAGGACTTTCGTCAGGTCATAACCGGGATCGCCGGTTGGCGGTTTGAGCAATGGATAGATACTGATCCAGTCCTGACTCCACATGTTCCCAAACAGATGGGCCGGAATCGGGCCGGCTGAAGGAACCACTTGCGGCCCATACTTCTTTGCCAGTTGTTTGCGCGTGTAGGTGTAGAGGGAATCATAAAGAGGCTTGACCTGCTGCCAGAGGCGTTCCATTTCGGTGGCAAACGCGTCGGGTGTCATGTCGTAATTGGAGCGCCACATGGCGCCGACGTCCTGAAATCCCATCTCCTTCGCACCCTTGTTTGCCAGTTCGACGAAGCGTGCGTAGTCCCTGCGATAGGGTGGAGAGACCTCGTGCCAACCGAGCCAAATGCGCTTCAGTTCTTCAGGGTTTCGGCTGGTAGCGAAGGTTTCCTCCATCGCGCCGAGACTAAGGCACGGTTTGCCTGGACCATGAGGGCAATACTTGCCTTTTCCGTAGGCGCTTTCCATGGAGACGGCGATCCTGGTCAGTTCTCCACGTTCAGCTTCGTTGGAAGGAGCAGGAAGAGAAAGTGAGAGCCGTAGAAGTTTCAGCTTACGCGCCGCCTCGACCGGTAACTCGAGTCCATCGAATCGACGCGAGGCTTCCGCCAACTCTGTCACCGCTTTGATGAGCTCTTTGGTTGTCTCCGCCGCAATCGCCTCGGTGTCGTCGGTAATGAAATTGCTTTGCACCCAGCCGGCCCGACTAGCATTGACAGAGAGCTGTTGGAGTCGGCCCTCGGTCTCGCGGATGAACTTCTCGGCCTCAACCACGGTTGGTCGACCTCCGCCCGAACTTGCAGTGCAGGCAGAGAGGATGGTAAGAGAAAGGGCGACAAACATCGCCTTCCGGCCCAGATCAGGATTGAAGATACGCATTGCAGTCTCCAAGAAGGTTTTTCTCGCAGGGAGAGGCCCAAGGTAGCACAAACACAGCAACGGTCGCCATGCGAGAGCGACCACGACCACGAGCGCGGCAAGGACAACCTGTCGTCCGTGTTGCCTTGTTGTCCCGGCTCTGCCAGGGGATGACGAATGACCTCTTCTTTGCGATAATTACCGGTCGAGTAGACAGCATCATGCGTATCAAGGCGAGACAAGAAATCCTGGTCGGGCTGCAGTATCTGCTCATCGGGATCATCGCCGAGGTTGCCGCCGAAATGACTGTCGGCCGCTGGTCTCGAGGTGGTCGACCTGATCTCGTGAAACAGGTTGTGGTGTGGAGCC
>JANNRD010000091.1:0-7137 GCA_031401095.1 Acidobacteriota bacterium | reverse complement strand
TGGACCGTCCTTGG
The DNA here is from genome assembly GCA_031401095.1 of Acidobacteriota bacterium. Taxonomy (GTDB): domain Bacteria; phylum Acidobacteriota; class Blastocatellia; order RBC074; family RBC074; genus JANNRD01. The sequence continues at coordinate 7,123 of JANNRD010000091.1, read as the reverse complement.
GAATCGCTCCCTCGGGAATGTGAATATGGATGTCCGTTCGCGAGAACTGTTCCTCATCGATGCCGAGCTCCTTCGCTCGTGCTCGTGCGTAAGAGTAGGCAGCCTGTGCGGACTCGCGCATGACCTCTCCGAGCTGGCCGGTCAACTGGAGGACGCCTTTTCCCTTCATGGTGATGGCTTCGATAAAGAGGATGTCGCCACCTGTCGCGGTCACTGCAAGCCCGGTTGCAACTCCGACCTGGTCGTGCTTGAGAAGCTCATCCGGCTCAATCTTCGCGACCCCGAGAAACTCGTTGAGGTTCTTGACCGTAACATTGACTCTCTTCGTCTTGCCGTCGGCGACACGCCGCGCGACCTTGCGACAGACCCGCCCAATCTCCCTTTCGAGCTGGCGGAGCCCCGCTTCGCGCGTGTACCGGACGATGATGTCGCGCAAAGCCGTATCCGAGATGGTCACGTTCTTCGGCGTCAAGCCGTTCTCCTCCAGCTGCTTCGGCAGGAGGTGCCGGCGCGCAATCTGGACCTTCTCTTCCTCGGTATAGCCAGCGAGGCGAATGACTTCCATGCGGTCCCGCAGGGCCGGTTGAATCGTGTCCAGCAGATTCGCGGTCGTCATGAACATGACGTTTGAGAGATCAAAGGGCACGTTCAGGTAGTTGTCGCGAAACGAGAAGTTCTGTTCAGGGTCGAGTACCTCGAGCAGTGCCGAGGAAGGGTCCCCACGGAAGTCTGAACTAACTTTATCGATCTCGTCGAGCATGAGCAGCGGATTGCTCGTTCCGGCTTGTTGAATCGATTGAATGATCCGGCCAGGCATGGCGCCGACATAGGTCCGTCGATGGCCGCGAATCTCCGCTTCATCGTGGACACCACCAAGCGATAGTCGAACGAATTTGCGGTTCACCGCGCGCGCGATAGATCGGCCAAGACTTGTCTTGCCGACGCCCGGAGGGCCGACGAGACAGAGAATTGCCCCCTTCGGCTTCTCCTTCAGCTTGCGGACTGCGAGCGCTTCGATGATCCGCTCCTTGACCTTTTCAAGCCCGTAGTGGTCCTCATTGAGGATAGCCTCAGCCTTGCCGAGATCGAGATTCTCTCGCGAAGCTTTGGACCAGGGCAGTGCAACCATAATGTCCAGCCAGTTGCGCAATGTCGCTGTCTCAGCGGCATCCGGGTGCATCCGCTCGAGTTTCTTCAACTGGCGATCAACCTCTTCCTCGACAGGTTTCGCCATCTTCGCTTTCTCGATCTTTTCTCGATAAGCCGCGACATCCTCGGCGAGCTCGTTACCCTCCCCCAATTCGCCCTGAATCGCCTTTAGCTGCTGACGCAGATAGAACTCTCTTTGCGATCGATCGATCTCGCCCTTCGCCTGGGTGTTGATCTCCTGTTGAACTGTGAGAACTTCGATCTCCTTGGCGAGCAGCTCATTGACGCGACGGAGACGCGCAGTGACATCGAGCTGTTCGAGAACCGATTGGGCGTCTTCAACCTTTAGTTCGAGGTTTGAAATGGCCAGATCAGCCAGCCTGCCGGCATCATCCAGATTGGCGACGATCGCCATGACTTCCGGGGAGATGTTCTTTCCGAGGGCGACAGCTTTCTCCATCGATGCGCGCACATTACGGATCAAGGCCTCGGTTTCGAGCGTCTCCTCGGCATTGATCTCCTGAAGCGTCTCGATCCGTGCCTGAAGATAGGTCGGCGTCTCTTCGAGAAAATTGATGCGTGCGCGGGAGACCCCCTGGACGAGGATGCGGATGCGCCCGTCGGGGAGCTTGAGCATTCGCATGATGATCGCAGCGGTCCCCACATCGAAGATATCACCGGCGCCAGGCTCTTCCTTCTCAAGGTCACGCTGAGCCGCCAGCATAATCATTCGATTCTCTGCCAGCGCCTGGTCAACCGCGTGGATCGACCGATCGCGGCTGACGAAGAGCGGAACAATCATGAAAGGAAAGATGACAATATCGCGGAGGGGAAGGACCGGTAGAACGTCCGGAATCTTGATCTGCTCTTCCGGCGTTTCAGTGGGTTTCTTCTCGACATCTTGATCAGTCCCGGTAGTCATAGAGTCACATCAGTCGCATTCTTCAGTTGGATATTGGGATCGGAACTTCACGCCCGCAGGAGAGGGTTTTTGGCAGCCGGATCTCGAGCACGCCATCGTCCAGGTGAGCGGAGACTTTCTCGACTTCAATCGGCCACCGCAACGCAATGGTCCTCTCGAACCTGCCATAGGCTCTTTCAAGACAGAGGTAGCGGAGCGGCTTGTCCTCCTCGGAGTCTCGCGGCTGGAGCCGCTGCTTGCGGCCCTCGATCTTGAGGACGTTGTCATAAATAGAAAGACGAAGATCGTCCCGGCCAACGCCGGGGACCTCGACCCTGATGATGATCGCATCGGCCATCTCGCAGAGATCGACGGAAGGCAGCCAGGCTCCGGCTGGTGTGCCGACAACGCGTAGTTCTTCGAAGTGCATCAACAGCCGACGCAACTGCTCGCGTACCTCCTCGGAGATGTCTGGTGGCACGGCCTGAATGAGGTGTTTTGGCATCTTCGCCATCGATTCTACCCGTCGCTCAAAAAATGTGTCAACTCGGGTCACCCGAGTTCTCTGACACCAAGTTAGAGTCTACTCGAAATTCGCATCGTGCGCTCACTGAAAACCAATTCGCCGTCGATGCGATTGCGGAGAATCTTCGCGATTAGGGTTAATGGCAGTGGAGGGGACGAAAAGGCGGGACGGGTGGCAGGCCTGGGAACGCCGAGCCCCAGCTCGGCCCTTTTACAATACGACCAGTGATCGGAGTGCGGCCTCCTCACCCCGACTTCGCTGCCGTACTCGCCGGCTTCCACCTGAGCACCGGCTTCCTCGCTGCCGCCGCTTCATCAAGTCTACCGATGCGCGTTAAATGTGGTGCGCCTTTGACCAGTTCCGGCGTCTCACGCGCTTCAACGGCGATCGAGCGCATTGCTTCAATAAATAAGTCCAGCTCCTCGCGGCTCTCGCTCTCCGTTGGTTCGATCATCATCGCCCCGGAGACCACCAGCGGAAAGTAAATCGTCATCGGATGAAAGCCGTAATCGATCAGTCGCTTCGCGATGTCGAGCGTGTGCACGCCATACTTCGCCTGCCGCTTGTCACTGAAGATCACTTCGTGAAGCGCCTTTCCCTCGAAAGCAATCTCGTAGTCCGATTTCAAATGATGCGCAATATAGTTCGCATTGAGCACCGCGGTCTCCGTCGCTTCACGCAAACCCTCCGGCCCGAGCGTCAGAATGTAGCAAAGCGCCCGGACAAGCACTGAGAAGTTCCCGTGGAATGCACGGACGCGCCCGATCGAATTCTCCCGATCGAATTTCAGCCGCAGACGAGTCCTTCCCTCGCCGTCAGCCTCACGGACAACGCGCGGCAGGGGGAGGAAAGGTCCCAGCTCCGAGACTACACAGACAGGGCCAGCGCCAGGGCCCCCACCACCGTGCGGCGTCGAGAATGTCTTGTGCAGGTTGAGATGCAAGACGTCGACACCCATGTCACCAGGCCGCGTCACGCCAACCAGCGCATTCATATTCGCTCCGTCCATGTAGACGAAGCCGCCGGCGGCATGGACTATCCGGCAGACCTCCTCGATGTTCTCTTCGAACATCCCCAGCGTCGAGGGATTGGTGAGCATCAACGCGGCGACATCTGCATCGACCACCTGACGTAGATTGTCGAGGTCGATCCCACCACTATCGTTCGATTTCAGCGTCTGCACTTCATAGCCGCAGATGGCCGCGCTCGCAGGATTGGTGCCGTGCGCAGAGTCGGGAATGAGGACGCGCTTGCGAGCATCGCCACGCTGCTCGAGACAGCGGCGGATGACCATGAGACCGGTCATCTCTCCCTGAGCGCCCGCCGCCGGTTGGAGACTGACTTCAGGAAGGCCGGTGATCTCTGCAAGACATTCTTCGAGTCGCTTGAGTAACTCGAGATTACCCTGCGCCAATTGCTCCGGAAGATATGGATGGGCAGTGGCGAATCCATCGAACCGAGAGACCCGTTCGTTGAGCTTCGGGTTGTACTTCATCGTGCACGAGCCGAGAGGGTACATCCCGTAGTCCACCGAATAGTTCCAGGTCGAGATGCGCGTGAAATGTCGAATGACATCGACCTCACTCACCTCCGGGAGTCCGGGGATGTCCGTGCGCATGAGGCCCGGCTCGAGAAGATCTTCGAGGGGCACCGCCTCGACATCGAGCGACGATAGGTGATATCCGATCCTGCCCGGCTGTGAACGCTCAAAGATCAGTCCTTCGTTCTGATTGACGTGCGATGTTGCTTTCCTGATCAATAGTGCCTTTCCTGAATAAACTTCCCGGTCCTACCTGATTCCCTCAAGACCAATAACAAGCGCGTCGATCTCTGCCTTTGAAACCGTTTCCGTGACGGCGACAAGCACCTCGTTCTTCATTCCCGGAAAGAACCTTTCGAGCCCCAATCCACCGATCAGATTCTGCTCAAGAAGGGAATCAAGAACTTCGCTCGCACGTCGAGGGCAGGTGACTACGAACTCATTGAAATAAGGGCCGCTGAACCGTAGCGTGTAGCCATCCAAAGCGGCTATCTGGCGCGCGGCGTAGTGGGCCTTTTGCAGGTTCTGCTCGGCAACTTCACGGACACCGGCGCGACCCATCGTTGCGAGATAGACTGTTGCCATCAGTGCATAGAGGCCCTGATTGGTGCAAATGTTCGACGTCGCTTTTTCACGTCGAATATGTTGTTCGCGTGTGGCAAGTGTCAGGACATAACCGGTGCGACCTTGTGCATCGCTGGCCTGACCGACAAGACGTCCGGGTATTTGTCTCTGATACTTTTCGCGCACCGCGAAAAAGCCACAGTACGATCCGCCAAACGATATCGGAATGCCGAACGACTGAGCTTCACCACAGACAATGTCGGCCCCGCAATCGCCTGGAGCACGGAGGATCCCGAGACTGAGGCCCTCGGCGACGACGACCACAAAGAGTGCCCCGATCTTGTGAGTTGCCTCGGCCAACTCACTCAAGTTCTCGATCCCACCAAAGAAATTTGGTGACTGGACGATGACTGCGGAAACATCCGTCGCCAGAGCAGCAATAGATTCAGGGAGGATCGTTCCCGTCTCCGAACAAGAGGGAAGCGTCTGCTCTGTGATCCCGGCGTTGCGGATGTAGGTGTCAACTACTTCCCGATACTCTGGATGGAGATTTCCCGCGAGAGCCACCTTGGACTTTCCGGTGACACGTTCCGCCATGAGCACCGCCTCGGCGGTCGCGGTGGAGCCGTCATAGAGAGACGCGTTGGCAACATCCATGCCCGTCAGTTCGCAGATCATGGTCTGGAACTCAAAGATTGCCTGGAGTGTACCCTGGCTTATTTCGGGTTGATAAGGAGTATAGGAAGTGTAGAACTCCGAGCGGGAGATAAGCGTGTCGATGATCGTCGGAATGAAATGATCGTAGGCGCCTGCGCCGAGAAACGAGACGATCTCTCGTCCGGTTGTCCGGGTCGAGTTCTCCGCCGCCAGATGCCGGAAATAGGTCAAGGCCTCCGGTTCCGATAACGCCGCCGGCAGGTAAAGCGGCCTTTGGAGCCTCAAATGAGCAGGAACCCCGCGAAAGAGATCACCAACCGACTCGCGACCCATCTCGCGCAACATCTCGGCCCGTTGCAGCGCCGAGTTTGGGATGTAACGCATTCTGTTCGGTCTTTCCTTTAACTTTCTTTCTGTTCGGCGACAAAGTCTTCATACTCCGTCGCGTTCAAGAGCGCGTCGACGTCCGATTTGGTGGCGAGCTCGATTCTGATCATCCAGCCACCATCATACGGCGACGTATTGACCAGTTCGGGCGCATCGACCAGTGCCTCATTGATGGCAACGACGGTGCCCGAAACTGGAGTGAACAGCTCATTGACCGATTTGACTGACTCGACAGAACCAAAGGCTTCACCGGCCGAGAACTTCTCGCCCACCTTTGCAAGTTCGACATAAACGACATCGCCCAGAGCCTCCTGTGCAAAAAAGGTGACGCCGACGGTTCCCTCGTTTCCTTCGAGGCGCAGCCATTCGTGGTCCTTGGTGTAGTGTAGTTCTTCGGGGACATTGGCCATCGCTGCTTGAGCTCCCTTCAAAATGTTGCATCCTGCCGGTCGAATACTGCCTGTCGAAAGAGCGTCCCGACTATTTCGCACTCTTGTAGAATGGGGTTGAGACGACCTTCGCTGCAGCGCGACGACCTCGAATGTCTACCTCAATCTGCGTGCCCACCTTGGTATCTTCGATGGGCAGATAGGTCAGGCCGATGTTCTTGCCAAGAAAAGGCGCTGGACTTCCCGAGGTAACCAGGCCGACCTCTTTGCCATTGACGAAGACCGGATAATGATCGCGTGCGATTCCACGATCGACCATTTCGAAGCCAACGAGCTTCCTTGCGACACCGGCTTCCTTTTGTCTGAGCAGGCGGTCGCGACCGATAAAATCACCCTTGCCCAACTTGACGATCCATCCGAGATCGGCCTCGAGGACGGATGTGGTCGCGTCAATGTCATTGCCATACAGTGCCATCTTCGCCTCGAGCCGAAGCGTGTTGCGCGCCGCGAGCCCGCACGGAACCAGCCCAGATGGCTGACCGCGTTCGAGAATCAAGTTCCAGATACGCTCCGAGTCAGCGGGCCCGAAGTAGATCTCAAAGCCGTCTTCACCAGTGTAACCTGTCCGGGCGATGATCGCTGTCACGCCATCGACGTGGCCTTGCTGAAACCAATAGTACTTGATTGACGCGAGATCAACATCGACGAGGGGTTGGAGTATAGCCAGGGCTCGCGGTCCCTGAATCGCCAACTGGGTGTAGCCGTCACTGGAGTTGACGATCTCAGCGTCAAACCCACTGCAATGATCGACCATCCAGTCAAAGTCCTTGGTTGCGTTCGAAGCGTTGACGCAGAGAAAGTAGTGCTCGGGGCCGAACCGGTGAACGAGAATGTCGTCGACGAAGGTCCCCTCCGCGTACGTCAGAGCGGAGTACTGAGCCTGCCCGTCGACCAGTTTTGATGCGTCGTTGGTCGCGACGTGCTGGATCAGATCGAGCGCACCATGGCCG
>JANNRD010000090.1:0-2274 GCA_031401095.1 Acidobacteriota bacterium | reverse complement strand
GCCCCAGCTCGGCAGGCTTTGGCCGTGACGCGGAATCTCGAGGTCATGCCGAGCTGGGGCTCAGCGTTCCCAGGGCTACGCTCGCTGTACCGTACCGGCCCGCCACTTCACCTCGTGTGGCAACGACGCGACGACAGCTGCAGCGTTTTGAGTTGAAGTCGACCTCAAAAAACTTGACTCATTTGCATAAAGTTTTGTCGCCCAAGCAATCTAGACGCATCGTCATGAAGCTGGAAAAGGGCCTCATTCGGTTCGTCACTCAGGCTGGGAGAACGATCGGGCTTGTGGTGAATCACCGGCCGTTGGAGTGGTGTCGTCATTGCTCGAACTCGACTCGACGGCATTCGAGTTGCGCAAGGATTTCGGGAGATTCCTTCAGCTCCGCGAGAGGCGCCAACTGTGCATAGATGTAATCCCAGTCGAGCTTGCCGCTTTGACGCACGATGATCCGCTCGACGTCCACCCAGTCCTGCCCACGCCCCGCGAACGCCTTGAGCACTACAAGGTCTTCGGCTGAGCACGTCCAAAGAGCCACATTCAGTGGATAGTCGAACAAGGATGAGCGCTGAATGACAAGTTCTTCGTACGGCAGGCCGGCAAGAGCCACATCGAGGCCGACACCCGTTGAGGATTTGAGCAGCAGAACCCGCCGATCTCGAGCAAACTGGGCAAGTTCGGGAAGCCTTCCCTCGAAGTGTTGAAGGAGAATCTGAATAAAGGGCTCCTCGCCGCCGAAGCCGGTCAGAAGGGTCAGATCGGCGCCCACTGTCTCTCGCGGTTCACCCCAACGTTGAAGCGCGAGCCCGCCGATGAAGCAAAACCGCCAGCCCTGCGACTGACAGACCGCTTGTAACTCAGATGCTGCGCGGATGACCTCATTCACGGCCCGCCGCCTTTGCGAACCAGCGCTGCTGCTCCATCAGACCAGATGACGACTTGGGGGCACGTGGCGGCTGCGTATAGTCGGCAGGGCCGCAAAGCAACTCGATCGCTCGGTAAGTGTCTAGCTCGCGTAGCTCCTTGCGCCGGATTCGCTCCAAATCTGCTCCTGCGAGCCTCCACGTTTCAACCCACCGCTTGCCAAGAGCGATCTGCTCAGGTGTCCAATCACGGAGGGCGGATCGCTTGTTGTCCATGAGACGAGGATAATCGAATAGGCGATCGGGTCAAAGACAGGGAGACAGCAAGTAGTGGTCATCGCAAGTCATGCCCACCAACACCACTCATCGGAACTCAGCGCTTCTTTGGCCATTGAAGTTCGATCTTCGACTTGACGTGCCCGTCGAGTAACTCCTCCTTGGCAAACCATGTCGGCTTCATCTGCGCCTTGCTGAAGAGCTTCTCTGCCTGATCGCGGTAGTGTGGCGACTCCTTGCGATCGCTCTGACCGATCGGTGGCTGTGTAAAACTCTTGATCGGCTTGCTCAAGACCACGACCTCAGTTGAAGTCTGGCCACCATAGCCCCATCGAGTGTGATCAGCACGCTCCTCACTGAAATTCGTCGATCGCAGCGTTGCCATACCCTCCGGTATTTGCGAGCCGCCACCCACGGGCCACGACAGTTCGTCACGACCGACACGAAACACATCGCCAAAGACCGCGTCCAAACCACCATGATTCGCCTTCATCGTCCTCATCCCATCAGCGAGGGAATCGACCATCAAGCGAAGCTCACTCTCGCTGACCGGTGCCGCCGGTTTGCTCCAGCCGAACAGGTCCTGATAGTCGTTGATCTTTGCGACGAGCGCATTGTACGCCGCACCCGGACTCTTCTTGATCAACGCATGACGCCAATAGTAGAACTTCAAGGCCCCGGTCGAATCTCCCGGCCCACGGATCGACACCGGTCGCGAACTTGATCTCGAACCACTGGAAGAGGATGGCGTCGAGGACCTGGTGGACCACGCCATCACGCGGTGTGAGGCCGAGGGCGGGCCCGTCGATGCCAGGCGCGAACGGATCAATGAAGTAGCTCGACGCGTAGACCGCCGACCGATCGAACACGAGGCCCTGCAAGACGGGCGTGTCGCAGTAGAGGCGGCAGGCGATCTGCTCGGCCCCGAAGAGATCACGCAGGCCCGCGATCCACGCCAGGCTCGACTCGATCTGGAGTCGGTGCTTCGTTCGAGTGTGCGCGATCGTACCGGGCCAGCGCGCCGGATCGCCTTGCCCTGTGGAGAACGACTCGATGGCCGACCTCTCGAGGAACCCGGTAGACGTCGGGTGGAGCATGAGCAGCCGGAGTCGTCCGCCCGTGCGGAGGAAACCCTCGA
>JANNRD010000089.1:0-3563 GCA_031401095.1 Acidobacteriota bacterium | reverse complement strand
GGGCTCCGCGTTCCAAGTGCATCCCCCTGGGAACGCCGAGCCCCAGCTCGGCTCCCGGCATTGAAGTCATTGGGAACGCACTCCAGCAAAGGAAGCGACTCTCTACGTAAAAACGAAGGGCCGAAGGCATTCAGCCCTCAGCCCCTTGTAGTACTGACTCCGAATCACGCGACTTTAGAACGTGTATCGCAATCCGAGGATGACCCGGCGATTGCCGCCGTTCGTCCCCCATTGATTGAGGAAATTCGCTGAGGTCACGCGCCCCTCGGGAATACCAAAGTCACGCGTGTTGGTGGCATTGAAGAAATCCGCGCGGATCTGCAACGCCTGTGACTCACGGACCCGCACGTTCTTCAGGATACCGAAATCAATGTTGTTGATCCCATCAGCGCGCAATAGATTGCGCCCGGCGTTCCCGACACGCTCTCCCGTTCCCAGGGTACGGAAAAGACCGCGCCCGCCCGCCGCCAGAATCTCGGGGATCGTCATGCTCGAGAGGTCGAGGTTCGTGTTGATGTTCGGCCGGATCGCGTCACCGACCAGTCCGGAGATGCCACTCAGCGCGCCAGTTGGATCAGACCCATTAAGCACTGTGAAGGGCGCCCCGCTCTGCAAGGTGAAGAACGCGTTGAGCTGCCAGCCACCGATGAAATGACCGACAAGACCCTTCTGCTCGCGGAAGAAGGGCAGCTCGTAGACGAGATTACCTGTCAATCGATGTGGTCGATCGTAGGTCGAACGCGCCCGGTCAGCACGCGTGTTGTAGGAATCCTGGGCGACGGCGACTTCGGCTCCCGATGGGTTGAATATCTCGGAGGCCGTGTCGATGAAGGTGCTCAAGGTATAGTGAATGCCCCCGCTGAAGTTGCGGCTCAACCGCTTATCCAGACTGACCTGCATGGAGTGATAGATCGACGAAGCTGAATTGGCACGCAAACGGATCGTCCCGCGCGTCGGGTCGACGCGTTGTGTCGAGAAGGGGATTGTCGGGTTCCCGTCCCTCGTCTGGAACAGGCCCGTCCCCTTCGAACCAACATAGCCGATACGGAGCGCAAGATCGCGCGTCATTTCGCGCTGAACCTCGAGACTGACCGAGTCATAAACCGGTGAACGGAAGCCGCTCTCGACGATGGTCCGGGCCAGCGTTACCGGATTGAAGGGCTGGTTCTGGAGGCTCGCGTACGCATTGATGATACCGTTGCCACCAGGTGCAACGGTTTGCGGCGCTGTCGGTATGTTGACCGCAGCTACAAACGGGAACGAACTCCAGATGTTGAGTGCGATGTTTGTATACGCGTAGTCATTCGTCCGCGAGTAACCTCCGCGTAACACGGTCTTGTCACCACCAAAGACTTTGCCAATCACTCCATCACTGCTCGTGCGGATGTTCCAGTTGAATCCGACCCGCGGTTGAAAGTTGTTGGTGTCCGCGGGCGGCAACGGATCCAACTGGAACTGCGGATTGTTGCCAGATGCCGCAAGCACCGGCGCATGGAATGCTGCAAGGTCCTCGACTGGCTGTCCAGGTCGTTCATAACGCAGTCCCAGGGTGAGCGCGAAGCTGGGCGTTACTCTCCACTCGTCCTGCGCAAAGAAGAACGCGTCATACCAATCGAGGTGGAGGACGCGTGCGACGCCGGGCAGGTCCTTGTTGATGATCAGCGTGTTCGCGACGTCGGAGACAAAACGGTTGAGATTGGTGTAGGCCAGTCGTCCGCGCGTTGACGGCTTGAAGAGCTGATGGAGTTGACTGCGATGGACGTCGGCGCCGAACTTGAGCGAGTGTTTGCCCGCCGAGTACGAGACTGTGTCCTGGAGCTGGTAGGTGTTCCGGACGCTGAACTGCGGCAAGTTGATCCCCAGACCAATCGCGGTGCGGTTCGACGCTGCGTTGAATCCTGTCAAACCAAGTTCCGTGATCTCAATCGAGGGAATCAGCTCAGCAGTCGGATCAAGTGCCAGTGTCGACGAGGAGTAACGCAGAAATGATGCCCGGACCTCGTTGACCATTCTCGAGGAAAGCAGACTCGTGAGCGATAGATTGACGGCCTGAGCGCGTTGCTGCGCCCGAGAGGAAAAGCCCGGTGGCGTAATCTGCGAGCCGATACCCGCAGTTCTGGACCTCTGGTAGAGGTAGCGTCCATTGAGACTGTTGTTGGCATTGAAGCGGTGATCGGCGCGGAACGACCATTGCCAATCATCGAACGACGATGACTGCGACCCGCCAAGCGAACCCAGTGGGACTGAATAGGTCTGGTTGTTGAGGGTGAATGTCGCTGGCGCACACGCTGGCGAGCACGCGCCTTGTGCTGCGGGAAGGAACTGGAGCAGCGCAGCTACCTGAGGCCGCGTTCCGGCAGCCTGTTGCAGGATCTGGCGGCCCTCGACCGTCGGAGCGCCATTGAGCGTTGTCCCGGTTCCCAGCTGGCGATCGAACCAGCGCTGAATCGAAGCAAAGAAGAAGGTGCGATCCTTGCCGTTGATGATCGATGGACCGCCCTCTCCGAAACGCGGAAGGTGCAATGGACCGCCGAACGTCCCGCCGACCTGATTCTCGACACGGAAGGGCGCCTCGGTGAGACGTGCGCCTTTGTCTGTATTGCTCAGAGCATTGAGCTTGTTATCGTTGTGAAACCAGAAGGCGGAACCGTGGTAATCGTTCGCGCCGCTCTTGGTAACAGCATTGAAAACCGCGCTGCCATTGCGGCCATACTCAGCCGAGAACTGATTGGTGACGATCCTTATCTCCTGAATAAGATCGGGATTGTTCAGAGGAACAGTGGCTCCGGCGACGCCAAAGTCATTGTTGTCCTGGCCATCGATCATGAAGTTGTTTGAGCGCAAGCGGCCACCATTGGCTGAAAAGCTGATGCCTGAGGTCGAGCCAACACCACCTCCCGCAAATGACTGTTGGCCGCTGCCCAACTGGCTGATGCCCGCTGCGGAAAGGGCGATGTTATAGACGTTGCGATTTGTCGACAAAGGCAATTCTGAAATGCGTTTCGAATCGAAACGGGTTCCAACCTCGGCATTTGATGTATTGAGCAGTGAGGCGTTCTCCGTGACGTTGATGACTTCCGTCACTGTTGAAGGCTTCATCGGGACATCGACGACGGCGTCCTGGTTGAGCACGAGTGTCAAACCAGACCGGACGTACTTCGCAAACCCGCTCGCCTCAACGGTCAGTTCATAATTGCCTACAGGCAGGTTGTTGAACCGATACCGGCCCTCACTGTTTGTCACCGCGGTCCGAGCCGCATTGGTATCGACGTTCCGTGCTTTGACAGCGACGTTGGTTAGCACAGCTTGACGCTCATCAGTCACCGTACCGGAAATGGCAGCAGCGGCCGATTGTGCCGACGCCACCGTGCCGGAGCCGAGCAGCAGAGCTAGCGACATTGCAAAGAGCTTGACTGTCCTGTTCATAACCCCCTCCTTGTTGATTGAAAGTTGCATTGATCCTTTGCCTTGAATGGCAGCCTCTTTTTTGGAAGCGCATCAAATCTGGTTTACAAATTTGACCACTTACTCTCTGGCAAGACTTGTACCGTTCGAGGCAGCGG
>JANNRD010000088.1:0-6484 GCA_031401095.1 Acidobacteriota bacterium | reverse complement strand
GCGAGTTTCCGCGGAGGGCAGTTACCTCAATTCTGCGAGCGGTTTCAGCGGATTCAGCGAACCGGTAGTTGTTGAGGTTCGTGACGAAAACGTTACCGGTTTGGAGCTTAGGGTAAAGCGAGGCGGGAGCATTAGCGGCGTTGCGGTGATTGAGGGTAACGCCAACATCCCAAACGCACCCCGGCTCACAGAGCAGCGAGTGATGGTGATGGTTCGTGCTCAAGGCGCCAATACCTACAACTCACAGGGCCTTCGCCAGGTGCAAATTGGCGCCGATGGGAGTTTCCGCGTGGAAGGATTGAAGCCCGGGATGGCGTCGTTTATGGAGGTTCGAGTGCCGGTTGCGACACGCCTGGCTTTGACGCGGATTGAACGCGAGGATCAGCCGATGCCTGAGGGCATCGAGATTGGCGCCGGCGAGAACCTCACCGGTGTACGTTTGGTTTTTGCATATGCAACTGCGAGCATCAGCGGACAGGTAGTTACCACTGGCGGTACTCTCCCTCCCGGCATCACTTTTGCGATTTTTGCGGGCGCTGCAAGCGGGACGAAGTCAAGTGGTTCGGCACAGGCAGATGCAAGGGGCAGTTTTTCGATCGAAGGTCTCGTCCCGGGGCAGTACGAACTCGAAGCGCGTCCAATGTCTCCCAAGACTCCAAATGTGCCCGGGACTCCGGTCAAACAGATTGTCACTCTCGCTACCGGAGAGAGTGTAAAGATGACGCTCACCTTTGCGCTCAAAGCGCCTTGAACCTGAGAAGAGAAGAATGAAGTCGAGCATCACAAATCCAGGAAGACATTGTCTTGCCTTTGCGCTTGTGCTGACCATATCGACAGAGCGGGCGGCCAGTCCTCTCTCAGTCCTGTTATGGATGGGATCGCCAGCGGCAGTGGAAGGGAGTCATTCTAGTCATGCTACCATCGTTCCTTGGCACGCTCAAAAGCAAGGCGGAACTCCAAAACAAGCACCGCCCCCCAGGGAACCGACAGACAAGAAGAACGCTCTCCCTGTTGAGGTAGTGCTGCTTCTCGATAAGGCACGAGCTGTTCCGGCGCAGTATGGGTCAGATGCGATCCTACGCATAGTTCAATCGTCGCTAATCAGCGATGCCGAAACAAAGACGGCCCTGATCGAGGAAGCCTTCCAGCTCGCGTCAAGAGCTCAGTATCCCTTCAAGCGAGTCGGTCTACCGGGATCTAACGTCGATACCCGGGACGGTTATCTGGCTTACGCATACGGCCTCAAGTTGGATGCGCTGTCGTTGCAGTGTCGCGCAATAAGGGCGATGGTTTTGATGAATGCACGTAAGGCTCGCGAAATGCTTGGCAACATAGCCGTTCCCAAGCTTCCAGAACAGAACTGCGCGGATGCATTGCTGCCTGACGTTGCAGAGCTTTATGACACGCTTCGGGAAGTTGCACAGCGGGCATTTACTTCTCAACAGGTAAAAGAAGGCGAGCAGTCCAGATTCCTCGAGATGTATGTCGAAAGTGCTACATCTCCGCTCCACGTCGGACCGATTGCGAAGATGATCCGAGAGGTAAGACCGTCCGCACAGCAACTGGATTTTCTGGTTCATTCCTTGAGCAGTGCGCTGGAAAAGATCGCGGCGGATGACAGGTCCTTCTCGTATGCGATGGGATCGCCGGCTGGACGCGAGATTGGCGAACTGGTGGTTGCCTGTAGGCAGCAGGAAGTGATAGCGGATGAACTATTGAAAGTTTATCGCGAATACTTGATCAGACATTTGAGTGGGCCACGTTGTGCCGACAATGTGGGGAGAAAGGACCGGCCTTTCCACACTCCCAGCTATGTCGACTGGTTCAACACAGGGTTGCGCCTCAAGGCCACCGGGGACATCCAAGCCATATCCAGCGACGATATCAAACCCGCACGGGTTGCCGGCGGCGCGATGTACTACGAATACTGGCAAACACGTCAGGCAAAGCAGCTCCTTGACGACGCCAGGCAGCTTCGGTTTGGCTCGCCGGATCGACAAAAAAGAGAGAAGACCGGTGCGAATGTACGGGCTGAGCCGCTTTCAGCCGCAGAGCGCGCTTCCGCAATGTGGCAAGGGATGCTCAGGCAATTGCTGAATACTCTGGATAAGTGGAAACCGGAACACGAGGCATCAAGCGCGGACTATTTACACCAGAAGTGCGTTATCTTTGACACACTAATCGACCTGACCCCTGCTGGCCCCATGCGCGAAAAGGTCCTGGGTGATTACCTCATCTTCCTGCGCACGATTCAACTGCAGATGGAAAGTGGAGTCGAGTGGTTCTATTACGTGCGAAGGTTGATTTCGTCCGATGGGTCAGATCGTGAGGTCCGGGACCTGTTAAAGGCCACGGGCAATCCACTAATCGAATTGTATGTAGACCTGAATAAGCAAGTGCCTTAATCGCGTGCGGCAGAAAGGTAAGGGACCGGCACTTCAGCCAGGCCGCGATCGGAGCGACACGGCAAGCGCTCGGGAAATCACCGTCGCTTCACGAACCGGACGTGACGACTCCGATCATCGATGAGGACCGCGAAGCCTTTTACTCCTCCTGTCGTGTCGCGCTCGAACTCGACCGAGCGAGTGAACCTCGACGCGCCGCTGAAGTCGTCCCTCCAAAGCCGCGTCAACACGATCGTTGGGTGACGTTGGTGCCGCATAACCAGGCCCCCGTCCTTTGACTCGATACGATACAACGTCTTCAGCTCTTCGCTTTCGTACTCACCGGTGAATTCGGCGAGTTGAGCCGGACTCAAGGGCGTTGTCTCTACGAGTCTGGGATAGCGGCGTCCCCGATAAGTTAGATTTACAACCGCTCCATCGCGATCGAACTCCATCAGCGAGTTGTACCCCTCCACCCAAAAGGAGATATCCGATCGTGGAATCATGGCGAACTCGGCCTCGCGCGTTGCCTGTGTCACGAGCATGCCGCCATCTCTCCTGATACGTACGTACCAGCCGGGTCCCAGACGGTAGAGTCCGATGTACTGGTCAAGCACCGCTGGCGTGACCACGAGACCCGACACACCCCTCTGGGGCTCCGGGTTCGCACGCGGGCCAAGCTCAGTCCCCAGGAAAGTGTCGGCGATGTCGTACGCCGCCCGTGAGACATTGATGCCGCCCGTGTTGGCCAAAACGATCACACCAAACCGCTGCTCCGGAAAATGCACGATAAAAGTGGCGAACGCTGCCCACGATCCGCTGTGACTTACCGTGGGCTTTCCGCGATATTCTCCTTGCGATATTCCAAAGGCATAAGGGATCGACGACCCGTCGTTGAGCTTCCCGCGCGTCCGCGTCAGCGCCATCGCAGTTCGTCCCCCCAACTTCGGATCGTCAAAGTTCATGACCCATTTCGCGAGGTCGTCGACCGTGCTGAAAAGCGAGCTCGAACCCATCGCGGTGAGATTGTTCGAGACGCTCAAATAGCCACCAGCCGGCGTGCGTGCGTAACCAAACGCACGGTTGGGAATGACGAGCGTATGATCGTCACGAAAATGAGAGTCGATCATCCCCAGCGGCCGGAAGAGGTTCGCGTCAGTCCACACGCGGAACGACTGACCCGTCACTCGCGCTACCACTTCTGCAAGCAGGTTGTAGCCGGTGTTTGAATAGGTGTACTCCGCACCTGGAATGGAGTTGAGCGTTCGCTGGTTGTAGGCCAGCCTTAGAATCTGATCGAATGAGATGACATCATCCATCCGCCAGCCGGCGAGCGACAACGTCCCGGGCCAATCACGCAGACCACTCGTGTGATGGACAAGATGATCGATCGTGATCTTGTGGCCGACATCGCCGAGTTCAGGGATGTAGGTGCGGATGTCATCAGTGAGCTTGATCCGTCCCTGCTCAATGAGCATGGCTATCGCAAGACCGGTGAACTGCTTTGAGACCGAAGCCACATCAAACACCGTCGCGGAGGTAATTGGAACACGATGTTCGAGGCTCGCCAGACCATATCCCCTGCTGAGTAGAATCCGGCCATCTCGAACTACGGCGATCGCAGCTCCAGGCGTGGCGCCCCGGTTGTTCTCCGCAAAGAGTGCATCGACCTGTCGTTCGCGCTGTGAACCGGCAGCCTGCGCTGACGCGACGCCACCAGGAATGGCAAGCACAACGAGGCAGAGGAGCGCGAGCCGGCTGCGACGATTCGAGAATGAAGTCTTCTTCACACTTCCTCCAGTGCCGATGATTCTTGTTGATGTCTAAATGTTCGGAGCTAAGTTGGACGAGGGAGTTTGCGTGGAGGCTTCTAACCTGCGGCTCTGTGCTTGATCGGCCTAGCCCTGAGACAAATCCTCGAAATCTTCCATGCTCGGCAACTCCGACAGGTCTCGCAGCCCAAAGTGAATGAGAAACTCCTTTGATGTGCCATACATCATCGGTCGGCCGACGGTCTCCTTCCGGCCCTTGGTGACAATCAATCGCCTCTCGAGGAGAGTCTTGATCGATGAAGAAGATGTCACACCGCGGATCTCAAGGATCTCCGGGATCGTGATCGGTTGCTTGTACGCAATCACCGCAAGCGTCTCGAGCGCGGGAAGCGAAAGTCGCGCTGATGGTCTCGTCTTGAGATAGTTGCGGATGAAGTCGTGAAACTGCGGCCTCGTCGAAATGCGCCAGCCATTCGCGATCTCGCGTATTTCAAGTCCGCTGCCGCGAGCCTCATATTCAGATTGAAGCTCGCCGAGAGCAATCGTCACGTCATTCTCATCGACGCGCCCAAGGACCTTGCACAGCTGTTTGAGGGGAAGCGGCTCTTCTGCAACAAAAAGAAGTGCCTCGATGACGGGCTTCAACTCGTCGAGGGTCGCAGTGACCTCTTCCTCCGGCTCCGCCGTTCCATTTGACGCAGTAGTCTGCTCCGACGCGGTCGCGTCCTCTGGCTCAACCGGATCCCCCTCGGCATCCAGCTCGTCAGGCTCATCTGTCAGGTCGCTGAAGTCGTTATCTGCCAGGTCTGTCTCTTCACTCATAGTTCTGATATTGCTGTCTCTGGTATCGATGCTTCGGCCACTGCCAGCCGTTTCCTCGCGATGATCTCACCAAAGTGCTGTCGCTGGAGGAGTATGATTTCGGCCTCCTTGACAAGCTCGAGCAAGGCAAGAAACGTAAGGATCAATTCACGCTTTGAACGGGCAAGCTCGAAGACCTCCCGGACATTCAATTCACCGTGTGTCGCGATCAGAACGCGAATCTGAGAGAGCTTCTCGCTCATCGTCATCTCATCGCGCTGAATCTCCATCTCAGCCGCAGACTGTCTTCGTTCCAGTATTTCTCGGAAGACGCGCAAAACATCGAAGACAGTCGCCGCAACCTCGGGGTTGTTCTGATCAGTCTCAAGCGAGCCGCGCGTGTAGCAGGCCGCTTCTATCTCACCTCGTGAATAGAGCATGTTCGCCGCTGACTTGAACTTCTGATACTCGAGCAATCGTTCGACAAGCTCTGCCCGCGGGTCCTCACTAAGATCGCCATCATCCGTCGATGTCGGACTCGGTGGCAGAAGCATCTTCGACTTGATATAGATCAGCGTCGCTGCCATGACGAGAAAATCGCCGGCAATCGCAATGTCGAGCTCCTCCATGAGGCGCAGATACTCGAGGTACTGCTCCGTGATCCGTGCAATCGGGATATCGCAGATGTCGATCTCTTCTTTCTTGATCAAATTGAGAAGAAGATCGAGTGGACCCTCGAAGATCTCGAGGCGAACCTTGTAGTCGCCGAGATCAAGCGCTTCGACGGTCTCTTGTTCCTGGTCGTTCATGGCTACCTTCATTGCATCAATCTCAGTTGAGCCACACCGGCCTGATTGCGTCTACCAGTCAATCTTCATTGCGCGTCGAACTTCGGCCATGATCCGCCCGGCCTCTTGACGTGCGCGCCCTGTCCCGCTCGTGAGAACGTCGCGTACCTCATCCTCATGCTGCCGGTAGTACGCAGCTCTCTCGGTAATCGGGGTGAGATACTCAATCAGGGCATCCGCGAGGGCGCGCTTGCGATCGACACAACCGATCTTCGCCTGACGACAATCTTCGTCGAAACTGCCCGCGATATTGGCGGGAACAAAGAGCCGGTGCATCTGACAGACATGACACGTCTCGGGGTGACCCGGGTCTGTCCGGCGAATGCGCGTTCTGTCGGTAATCATCATCCGAGTCTTTTCGCGGATGACTTCGGGCGAATCGGAGAGGTCAATCGTGTTGTTGTAGCTCTTCGACATCTTTCGCCCATCCGTCCCCGTGAGCGAGAGCACTTCCGTGTGCAGCGCTTCAGGTTCGGGGAAGACATCGCCATAGAAGTTGTTAAACCGTCTGGCGATCTCTCGTGTCAGCTCGATGTGAGCAGCCTGGTCCTTGCCGACTGGGACATAGTCGGCCTTGTACATGCAGATGTCCGCGGCCTGCAGAACGGGATAGCCGAGGAAAGCATAGTTGCCAATGTCCTTATCGACGATATTCTCGCGCTGTTCCTTGTAGGTCGGG
>JANNRD010000087.1:0-3358 GCA_031401095.1 Acidobacteriota bacterium | reverse complement strand
CGTCTTCGCGTGAGTCTTCTGCTTCTCTTCGCCTTCGTCTCTTGTCTCGCTGAGCTGGCCGTTGAGGTGTTTTGGGTGATGAATAATGCGCGATCAAGCGATTGCTGAGTATCACGACTTACTCGTCTCGGACCAGAGTCTTCTCGATGACTATGAAGGCCGCGACGCTGCGGTGATGCTGTCGTCAGCACCTTCCTCCACGACGCGCTCGATTGGCTGCAGAATGTGCTAGATTACGCGCGTGCCCAAGCACGAAGAGATACTTCTTCAGATTTTGTGGGGAAACTCAGACTCGTGTCTCCCTCGCTATCTGTGTTGAAGACTGTCGGCTGAAATGCGTTTCAATGCATTTCGAGGAAGATGGATAAAGAACTGGCAGCCAACACACTTCTCTCGCATTACCGCATCCTCTCGAAAATCGGAGCGGGCGGTATGGGCGAAGTGTATCTTGCCGAAGATACGCGGCTTGACCGCAGAGTCGCCATCAAATTGTTGCCCGCTGATTTCGCCAAAGACGAAGACCGGATACGGCGTTTTGAGCAGGAAGCGCGGGCGACTTCTGCGCTCAATCATCCCAACATCCTGACCGTCTATGACATCGGCTCCTACAACGACTCGCCTTACCTCGTCGCGGAACTGCTCGAAGGCGAAGAACTCCGCTTCCAATTGACTGAAGGCGCGATTCCCACACGCAAGGTTATCGAGTATGCCCAGCAAATTGCCGCCGGACTCAGTGCAGCGCACGAAAAAGGTATCGTCCATCGTGATCTGAAACCTGAAAACCTGTTCATCACCAAAGACGACCGCGTCAAGATACTAGATTTCGGGCTGGCGAAACTGAAGCCTTCCGCATTAACGGGCGGAGCGGGTGCGGAAGCACCAACGATGAAGCCGCTCACAAATCCGGGTGTGGTCATGGGGACAGTTGGATATATGTCCCCCGAACAGGTGCGCGGTGAGCCGACAGATTATCGTTCGGACATATTCTCCTTCGGTTTGATCCTGTACGAAATGATCACGGGACGGCGTGCGTTCCAGCGCGACACGATGGCCGAGACGATGGCGGCCATTCTCAAAGAAGAACCCGCGGAGCTAAGCGCAGCAAGTCTGAACCTCAACCCGTCGCTGGAGCGGATCGTTAGGCGGTGTCTCGAAAAGAAAGCGGAACGACGCTTTCAGTCGACGGCGGACCTGGGTTTCGCACTCGAATCATTATCTGCGCCGACAAACTCATCCGGCAATGATCTGACAAGGGCCGTCAGCGGGATTTTGGCGGATAACGAAGTACCGGTCAGGCGTAGTCGAATCTCATGGATTGTCGCAGCGGTGCTGGGCGTGGCGGTGATCTGCACCGGCACCTGGTACTCTGGCCGTGGCTGGTTCACACCCTCGGCAGCGAGTGTTGCCGACGTTACTTACCTGCCCGTGACATTCGAAAGAGGATTTATCTTCGCCGCGCGCTTTGCCCCCGACGGCCGGACCATCGTCTTCAGCGCCGATTTCGATCGGCAACCGCGCGGCGTGTACGTCGCGAGCCTCGACAGTTCTGAGTACCGCTCGCTTGGCTTGACCGGCGCCGACCTTCTCGCCGTCTCACGCTCCGGCGAGCTTGCGATCCTGAATGGATCCACTATTGTTTCCGGCAATCCCTATAGGCGTACCGGGACGCTGGCCAGAACATCGATGACGGGTGGCACGTCGCGTCCCGAACTCGAGGAGGTGCGGTTTGCCGATTTTGGCCCGAACAACACGATCGCTGTAGTTCGCTCAAACGGTGGACGGCGCGTGCTGGAATACCCGGTCGGGCAGGTGCTCGCCGAGACACCGGGCATGCAGCGCCGTTCTCTGAGTTCGGCCATTGAGTTGGCAGCTCCCCGGGTATCCCCCTCAGGTGATCACATCGCCTATTTTGACCTTCGCGGGAGGAGTGTCGTGCAGCTCAAGATACTGGACCGGTCTGGTAAGGCTGTGGTTGAGAGCCAGCCGTTCGCCGACTGGTGGGCTCCTGCCTGGAGATCGTCAAACGAATTGTGGTTTGGCGCTAGCGAGGCCTTTGGCAGTCAGGTAAGCATATTCAGTCTCGACCTCGCCGGCCGGCAGCGAAGGGTATTCCGCGCGCCTGCCGTGCTCACGCTGCACGACATCTCGACGCAGGGAGATGTTCTTGTCTCGTTTGACCGGGGAACCTCAAATATTGAAGTTATCGAGGGCTCGGATCCGATCCCTCGGGATCGGTCATGGCGCGAGAGTGGCGAGCTGGGTGCATTCTCGACCAACCACACGCTGCTGATCAACGGCTTCAGCGGGACCGGCGGGACCGGCGGGTCCGGAGCAGTTTATGTTTGGAAACCAAATGAGACCCAGACGGTCCGGATAGCGGAAGGAAGGGGCCTGGCCCTATCACCGGATGGCAGCAAAGCGCTCGTCTTCACGACCGGGAACCAGTTGAAGGTAACGATCGTGCCCACTGGCGCCGGTCAGCCGCTGCCCGTGGACATCGGGACCGCCGAGTCCGTTTCGTGGGCGGGCTGGATGCCGGACGGGCGAGTCGTCATTCGCGGAGTGTTGCGGAATTCGACCCCAATCGCTCACGTGGTCTCAGCCACCGGCCGCGACCCGAAACCGTTTCTGCCGGATGGTGTGACGTTGCCCGATTCAGGCAACAATCTGATCTCGCCGGACGGTTCGCGAATCGTCGCGGCAGACGCATCGGGCCGGATTGTACTCTGCACGATTGCAGCGCCGGCCTGTACTCCTGTGCCAAGCATGGAGGACGGCTACGAGCTGGCCGGATGGAGCGCGGACGGAAAGTCGCTCTTTGTCTGCAAGAGGCAACCAGAGCAGACGCAGGTAGATCGGCTCGATGTCAAAACGGGTCGCCGATCTGCGTGGAAAGCCCTCCGTGCGCTCAATCCCTCCGCCAGCGGTATTGCAGCCGTGATCGTATCTCCAGATGGTGCAGTGGCATACGGCTATCGCCGGGATGCAAGCGAGTTGTGTGTGATCAAGGGGTTAAGGTAGCTAGCTTGCTCGAAACGGTAATATGAGCGACGAACTAACACACGCGACGTCATCTTGAAGCAGTCTCGTACGATGTCTCAGTGATTTGGCAACCAGAAGACTCACGCGACGACACGAAGAACGCGAAACGACGCGAAAAATGAGAAGGGTAGCTACCATGTTTTCTACTTTGATCCCTTCGCGTCTTTTCGCGTTCTTCGCGTCTTCGCGTGAGTCTTCTGCTTCTCTTCGCCTTCGTCTCTTGTCTCGCTGAGCTGGCCGTTGAGGTGTTTTGGGTGATGAATAATGCGCGATCAAGCGATTGCTGAGTATCACGACTTACTCGTCTCGGACCAGA
>JANNRD010000086.1:0-3487 GCA_031401095.1 Acidobacteriota bacterium | reverse complement strand
TATTTGTAAGGTGGTAGTCTCGGTTCGTCTAGACGATGATTGGCTTGATGATCGAGCAGTTCTCGGACCTGAAGGCACGTTCCAGTTGTCGAAACATCTCCTCATTCCGGTAGATTCCGATGATTGATCCGCCGGAGCCGGCGAACTTTGCCGAAGCGCCAAGGCTGCGCGCCAACTCAACCATCCGGATATGCCTCGGGTTTAAGTGATAAATGCCGCGTCGCGTGTCGAAGTTGAGGTTCATCAGGCGGTCGAGTTCAGCGAAGTCTCCCGCGAGCAGCGCTTCACGCCCCTGTTGGGCGAGGTCAGCAATCAGATCGATCGCATCGATGACCCCGCGTTCGCCATTCTGGTAGCGCTGTCTGATGTTGTTGTGAAAGACGTCGGACAGCTCGGCGAGGTCGCGCTGGTAGGCGATGTAGAGCGGTGGTAAGAGCTGCGGATCGAGCCGCTCATACTGGCCATGGCCGTGCGTCTCCATAAACTTCTTATCGAAGTCCATAAAAACCAGACCTTCGTAGACCTGTGCGACCCGGTCCTGAAGTCCGGCATGAATACCGATCTCCTCGCTCTCGACCGAGAGGATGAGGCCCGGCAGGAGCTCGATTGGGATCGAGACGTCGAAGAAGGCACAGAGAGCGCGCACAACCGCGGTGATGATCGCGCTCGAACCAGCCAGACCAACCTGTCGCGGGATGTCGGATTGATAACGGATCGAAAAGTTCTGTGCGGGCAGCTTGATTGCGTTCCTTTCACAATACTCGACAAAGCGCTTGATCGCTGCCTTGACCAGCCGCATGCCTCCGTAATAGCCATTCAGTCTGACGTCCGTGAGCAGCTCATCCAGATCGTTGAAACGGCACTGGTCCTGTCGCGTCGGAATGATCTCGAGCTCGGGCCATTCATAGATCACCGCCTCAGCCGCAAAGTTACGCACAATAAAACTGATTGTCTTGCCATGATAGCCGTCAGAAGGGTTGCCCAGCAGTCCGGCCCGCGCGTAGGCTCGCGTCTTATGAATCTTCACGCAACAACTCCCTCGCGTGGGCGCGCAGCTTTGCGCCGTAGACTGGATCTGTCAGAGCGAACTCGACGAACGTCTCGAAATAGCTTTCGAGATTGCCGATGTCATATCGCTTCTCCGTCGCAGGCAGACGCACACCGATGACCCGCTCACCTCCTTGCAGTAACAGACGGATTGCATCAGTCAGTTGAATTTCGCCCCGCCAGTCAAGCTCCGTTCGCCGAATTGCGTCGAAGATTGAAGGTGCGAAAACATATCGAGCAGCGATCGCCAGGTTGCTGGGCGCCTCGCCCGGCTTTGGTTTCTCGACCAGATCAGAAATCTCGAAGACGTCGGTATCGGTTCTCGGCTTGACGATGCCGTAGAAGGCTGTCTGCTCGATCGGCACTTCTTCGATGGCGATCGCGCAGGAAGCGTCACTCTCTTCGAAGGCAGAGACGAGGGTTTGCACAACGCGAGAAGGCGTATGCCGGCCGATGATCGAGTCGCCAAGCGCGACCACAAAGGGGGCGTCGCCGGTAAAATTCTCGGCGCAGAGGACCGCATCGCCAAGCCCTCGCTGACGACGCTGGCGTGTGTAAAGGAAGTGAACACCGATCCGCTCATACTGGAGTTCAGCGAGGAGGTCCTCCTTGCCACCTTCACGCAGCAAGCGGATGAGTTCCGGGTCATCGTCAAAGTGGTCTTCGATTGAGCTCTTTCCGCGACCGGTGACGAAGAGAACACGCTCGATGCCGGAGCCCTCGAGCTCTTCCACGACATACTGGACGATCGGCTTCTTGCCGACCGGCAGCATCTCCTTTGGTTGTGACTTCGTCGCCGGCAACAAGCGGGTGCCCAGACCTGCCACGGGAACAACTGCATTGATGATCGCCACTTCCGCTACCCCTTTCCTCAGCCTTGGCTAGAAACGCTCAGGGAGGGTTTCTAGCTTAATCAGACGGTCTTTGCAACCGAACGTGCGGTTGGTGAGGTGGTCGAAGGTTCAAGTTAATGAACCACAGAGACTCAGAGACGCAGAGACAGCACAGAGAGGAAATAGGAAAGGGTGGGGGGCTACAACCCCACTTGTTCTTCGCTGTGCTGTCTCTACATCTCTGAGTCTCTGTGGTTCATTATCTTGACGATGGTGGTGCCGAAGGAGCCTGCTTGCACCGTGCCTTGCCATCGCTCTGGGCCTGTGATAGTGTCTGGGCTTGCATTTCTACGCCACTATTTAGTCTAACTTTGGGAGACCCGTATGACGATTACAGAACGTAAGAGCGGCGACGTCACGATTCTGGATGTGGAGGGCAAGATCCTCCTTGGCGAGGGCGACGTCCAGTTGAAGCGAAAGATCGATGAGCTGATTGAACGCAAAGAGACCAAGCTGCTGCTTAACCTGGCGAAGGTTCCATATATGGATAGCGGCGGGCTCGGCGAAATCGTGCGCAGCTATACGACAGTCAAACGCGCAACCGGTGAGCTCAAACTCCTCAATGCGACCAAGCGGATCAGCGATCTATTGACCATTACCAAGCTGATCACGGTCTTCGAGATATTCGAAGAAGAAGCTGAAGCCGTGACGAGTTTTGTCTAGATAGCTCCGTATCTCGGGAAGTGCGAGAGAGGGCCGGGCTTCTTTCGCACTCCCTGATCTCACGCCTTTTGAGAGGCGTCTTCGCCCGGTCACCGCCTCCCTCGCCGTACGGCACTTTTCTCTCCCAGCCTTTTTCGATTGTTTGGTTAAGCGGCGGAGCATCGTCGTTGCCGGCGTCGACGATGGTCTGTCCGTGTTGGCACACGGCAACGTCGGGCGAAGGCTATGAGAACCGTGGCTACAATCTGGCAAGAGATTCCCGCGGCTCTGCGCTACGAGCGGGTCTTGCGCGTCTGCCTCAAGTGCGGGTTCAGCCTGCTCACAAAGCAGATGGGGTTGGCGCCGCGGACAGCCTACACCCAGATGAGAAAGTTCGTTCCCGAGCTCGCGTCGTTCCGCTCACAGCCACAGCGTCCAGGTTTCCTCAGTTCTGATACCGTACTGACGTGTCCTTCCTGCACGGCAGCAAAGCGGTGGATTGCCTCAATTCTCGCGCTCGAGGTGGATGCGCATTCCGATATTCGCAAACTCGTCAAGGAGCTCCTCGCAGCCGCGAAACGCAAGCCTGGAGAGTACGTCATTGGCAAGGATATCCGGACTCCAGTAAACATTTTCTCGGATTGGCTGGAGCGCACCAGTCCTCGTCTCAACTTTGAGGGGGAAATGTGGCTTCGGGATGCGGCCATTGCCTATCTCAAACGCCATCAACCGACAGCGGATTGGTCGGGTATGGAGAACGTCGCGCGCATCCTCCTCTCACGGCGTCTGGAAGAAGGATCAGAGCGTCAAGGGAACCGACTTTACCTTTCGCCCTCTCTGTACGGTGATGTCCTGGTCATTCAGTACGTGCTTGGGAGGACGCATCTGCACGGCGCTTTGACGTT
>JANNRD010000085.1:0-7941 GCA_031401095.1 Acidobacteriota bacterium | reverse complement strand
CACCTCCGCCGCCGCCGGGAGGCTGTTGCGCCTGCCGGTACTCTCGTTCAAATGGCTTGACCTCGATGAAGTAAATATCGCTCGTCGCCTCGGAGCGTGCGTCGTGAGCTTTTGCATAGTATGAGATAAAGTCGCCGGGTTGGAGGCCATGCTCTTCGAGGAAAAATGTATGTGCCCCGGTCATCGTTCGTGCCGCGTCGCTCTTCAGCTTCTGCAGATCGACTTTGTGCTCTTCGCCCCCGTTGACCGAAAAGAAAAGATCCAGCGAGGTAACTCCGTAGTCATCTTCAGCCTTCGCCTCGGTGAATATCTCTTCGACACTTGTCGCACGCGTGTCGCGCCCCGGCTTCTCGAAGCTGACCGTCGGTGGCTGATCCGAGAGCACGACGATATCGAACTCGTTCGACCCGTTGTATGTGTCGCCATCAATGCTGACCAACTCGATATGGTAACTCCCGTCCCGGGTGACCGTCAGTCTGCCGACAAAATTCGATTCGCCTTCAGCCACCATGTCGATCTTCGTCCCATCTCGGAGGACAATCCGCGCTGCCTTCGCCTTCGCAGTCAGCTTTGATGTGATCCGTACGGATGTCCCGGCGAGTGTCGCGATCTCGCCATTGTCCTCAATTGTCTTCGGGGGCATTCCGGTGTAGCCGGGATACGTCAACAGAAGATCGACCTGCTTGACGTACGGCAAATCAGCAACGTCAAACTTGTAGGTTGCTGACTTGATGCCATTCGCTTCGACGTAGTAGTCGATCGAGTCCTGGATGTTGAAAATGAAAAACTGATAGTC
Source organism: Acidobacteriota bacterium (assembly GCA_031401095.1). Lineage (GTDB taxonomy): Bacteria > Acidobacteriota > Blastocatellia > RBC074 > RBC074 > JANNRD01. The sequence goes on along the minus strand of JANNRD010000085.1, from coordinate 7,145 downwards.
GCTCTCGCTCTTCGCAGGCTCCATCGTTTGGCCCGCCCATTGTCCATCCTTCTCACCATGCTTTCGGACGAAGAGGGTGACAGTTTCAGCAGAGAACTTCTGAAGAGAGGCAACGATGCGTTGGTCGGAACTCTTCGGGACGCGCGCGTTTCCCGGTTTGACCAGAATCTGCATGCCGTTGACGGTCGCAGTCGCGGTGCCAGGGTCGGTGAGAAGCCCGATTCCCTGGGATATCTCACGCGGACCAAACATGAGAGCCCCGATGCAAATTGCAAGGAAGGCGCCCGCCAGCGCCCCGTACTGCCAGATCCGCTGCGCTGGAACTACTTCACTGGCAGTCACTCCGGATGCACTCTTGTTCGCGTCATCGACCAGTCGACTGACTACAGCTGACGAGCGCAGATCTGCCTCTGGAGCAAACTCAATGGCACTCACCAGTCGGTCCTCGAGACCGGGATGTCGCTCCTCGACCAGTCTCGCGATCTGACTGTCGCTGACCCATCTGCGGAACGGACGAAAGAGAAGGAAAAAGATCGTCGGGACAAGCACGAGGACCGCGCCAAGACGCAGTGAGACCAGGACGCTCGTACTGGCCCGATAGCGGTAAGCAAGATATCCAAATGAAAGGAGGACAGCGACGGTCACACCAAGCACCATCGCAGTGCCCTTGAGGATCATCACGAGGAGCCTTTGCTGTCGCACAGACTTGATCAGCCCGCTGAGAAACTGGTCCTGATACTTCATACTTGTCCACCTTTCGACAGTTCCGTCGTTCCTGCTAGTTGATGATCCTCGCCGTTCTCATCCGTCTTGCAAGCACTGCTTCAGTGACAAAGAGAAGTAGTGCGGCAATCAGCATCAACCACCAGACCCGCTGGCGGGATTCGACTTCTTCATTGGTGATTTTTGCAGCCGCGGCCGCCGCGTCTTTGACCGATGCTGAAGCGCTGCCCGTGACCGTCGCGACAAACTGCTCGAGATTGAGCTTCCGCAGGTCGGACTCCTTGCCCTCCGGATTGACACCAGCATATTCGGACATGCCCGGATAGCGGAGGCGATAGAATCCGATCTCGTGAGGATTAATGAGCAGATCCCCGAGTGAGGTCTGTGGTTTCTCGGTCAGACGACTCCCGCTCGGAGTATCGACCGCAGGAGGTGTCCCATCCTTTGCTGAGGCTACGGTGAAAGCCTGCCCGACCAGATACGCCGATTTCTCGTCCCGTTGACCCAGATGCCGGACTATCTGTCTGACAAGCGGAAGGTAGATTGGCGTCAACGGTAGGTCATTCCACAGCGAGTCCAGCGTTGACGTGAAGAGTAGTACCTTGCCGTTCCCGTGAGCCGATTCGACAAGCGCCGGGCTGCCATCTTCAAATCTCGCAAGCACGGATGATTTCTCGCCGGGTGTCGATCGAAAGTATCCGAAGACACGCGTCGCGGAGAGTCTTCCGCTCTGGCGGAACACCTCAAAAATCGGATGATCTGTCTTGATCTCGCTCATCGCTACAAAGTCGTTCTTCAGCACGACAGGTGCGTTCAGCACGGCAGGAGCAACTGCTCCGAGCAGGCGGTTGAACTCGTCCACACGTGTGTGCGGGCCGGTTGCAAGGACCAGCCCACCGCCGGCCTCAACAAACTTCGCCAGTTGTGTGGCAAGGGCGGCGCTCAAGCCTCCTGCATCATTGAGAAGGATCACCCCATACTCTGCAAGCTCCCCGGGGCTGACTGCACCGACCGTCTTGACTGTCACCTCGAACGGAAGATTTTCTCCAGTGGTCAGGGCATTGCGTAGATAGAAGCTCTCGCTCTGCCCGCGGATCGCGGTCTCGATGATGAGAGCCTTCAACTGCGCGGCGCGCCGGATGGTGAAACTGTACTTGTTGTCAGGGGTCGAATACCGTATCGGCGACTTCGACAGTGCAGCGATTTACGCCCTCTGTCAGGTTGAAACCGGTGAACTCGACACTTTGCGTATCGCGAGGAGGAATCTTCACTTCCCGCTTCTCGACGACGTGATCATTGATCCGAAACTCGATCCTGACCGACTCGCGAACCTCCTCGCCGAAGTTTGAGATCCTCGCGACCAGCTTGTCATTGTACTTCTGCTGATAAATGACGGAATGGACACCAACCTCCGAGACTGCGACGTTGGGTGTCTCGACCTCGCCGATGTTCACAGGGATCAGCTTGACGTCCTGGGGAAGGCGCACCTCCTCAGCGTCTGGCGTGTGGCCTGTTGCCTGAAAGTCAGAGATGAGAAAGAGACGCTTCTCACCCTTGCCGGCCTCCTCAAGAAGGCCCTCGACGCCCTTCAGTGCCTGACTGAAGTCAGTCGCTTCAAACGATGGCTGAAGATCGTCAATCAAGTCGCGGACCTTCGCTCTCTCAGTCGTGAATCGCGTCTGCACCTGAAAAGCGCGCCCGAAGCTGACCAATGCGGTTCGCTCGTTTGAGCCCATCTGGTCAAGAATCGACTTTGCGCTGCTCTTGGCCTGCTCGAAGCGCTTGCCGTAGCGCATGCTCAGCGAGTTATCCACGAGCAATAGATTGAATCGGTCACGCTGCAACGCCTCCACCTCACTTCCCCTGAAGAATGGTCGTGCGAACGCGAGCACGAGCAGGAGAATCGCGAGCGAGCGCAGCAGAAGGAGGAGCAGGTTGTGAAGACGCTTTCGGCGAATCGTCCGCTGCGGAACCAGCCGGACGAACATAAGAGAGGCAAACTCCACCTGCGGCGCCCGAGTCCTTCGGACGAGATGGACAATTACCGGCAGAGCCAGCGCCGCAAGGCCAAATAGAAAGAGTGGATTCAGTAAAGACATCAGTCCTTTGCTTTCGCTCCCCAGCGGATATCCATTCCCGTCCGACCCCTGAAAACGCACTTACTGGCTCGAACGTCGCGCCAGAAACGAGAAGAGAGAAGCATCGAGAGGCTTGTCAGTCGTCAGCAACTCGTAATCAATGCGGTTCTGGGCTGCGCCTTCGCGCAAGCGGCGGAGGTGATTACTGAAGGTTTCGCGATAGCCTTCAGCCAGCACATCTGGCATGACGTGGATCATCTCTTCCGTCTCGACATCCTTCAAGAGGACCGGTTCGGTGAAGTTAAACTCAGCTTCGTTTCGGTCGAGAACATGAAAAGCAATGACGTCGTTGCCTTTGAACCTCAAATGCTGCAATGCTTCGATGATCTCATCGGGATCATCGTAGAAATCTGAGATGACAATAATGATACCCCGTTTGGTGATTCTCTCGGCCACCTGGTGGAGCACGGCCGCGACCCTCGTCTCGTTGACAGGGATCAGTTGTTCCATGTGACCGAAGAGCGTGCGGAGGTGTCCGGAGCGATTGTATGCGGGGATGTGGGTTCGCACTTCCCGATCAAAGGCAATCAGGCCCACCGCGTCCTGTTGTCGATTCGCGAGATACGCCAGCGCCGCAGCCAGGAAGCGTGCGTACTGCAGTTTCGAGACCGCGCCGGTCGTGTATGACATCGACGTGCTCGCATCGATCAGGATGTGACATTGCGAATTCGTATCCGCCCGGTATTTCTTGATGAAATAGCGGTCAGTTCGTCCAAAAAGCTTCCAATCCAGATGACGTAGATCGTCACCTGGAAGGTATTGCCTGTACTCGGCGAACTCCGTCGAGAATCCGGTGAAAGGGGATCGGTGGAGGCCTGAAATAAAGCCTTCGACAACGGTCCTTGCGAGCAGCTCGAGAGAACTGATGCTCGCCAGAATCTCCGGCGGAATAAACCGCTGAGACGCGTTTGGCTGTGGGTTGGGCGCTCCTTGCCGATCGTTGAACCCGAGATCTCCGGAGCCCGTCTCCCGCTTTCCCTTCGTCCTCCACCACATGTCCTTTGTTTCTCAATTCCGCGTCGCAACTCGACGCCTTGCACCTGGCTCGATGGTCGCAGAAATCATCTGCTAACTAAGACCCGACTTCGGTTCCGGGACAGTCTCTATCAGCCGCGTGATGACCTGATCCGAATCGATTCTCTCCGATTCCGCCTGGAAGTTGAGGAGTATTCGATGGCGCAAAACTGGATGTGCCATGGCTCGGACATCCTCACACGAGACGTTGTATCTCCCGTGAAGGATCGCTCTCGCCTTGCCACCAAGGATCAAAAACTGAGATGCGCGGAGAGACCCTCCCCACGTCACCCATCGCTTGATAAAGTCTGGCGCCTCAGGCGCTCCAGGCCGGCTGGCGCCGACCAGACGAACTGCGTATCGCGTCACCGAGTCTGCGGCCGGAACCTTCCGCACGAGCTTTTGAAACGCCAGTATCTCTTCGGCCGGCATGAGCCGCTCAAATTGAACATCCTGCGGTGACGTCGTCATCTTGACGACGGTCACCTCATCTTCCTCGGTCAGATAGCCAATCCGGACATTGAACATGAAGCGATCCAACTGGGCTTCGGGGAGCGGGTAGGTGCCCTCCATCTCAATCGGATTCTGCGTCGCAAGGACAAAGAAGGGGCGGGGTAGAGCGTAAGTCGTTCCCTGGACCGTGACACTCCCTTCCTGCATCGCTTCGAGTAACGCTGATTGAGTCTTGGGTGGTGTCCGATTGATCTCGTCCGCAAGAATGATATTGGCAAATACGGGTCCGCGAATAAACTGCAGCGCGCGGTGGCCCGTCCCTCGATCCTCCTCGATGATCTCCGTGCCCGTAATGTCAGCAGGCATGAGATCGGGTGTGAACTGGATGCGTTTGAACGTCAGGTCAAGCACATTCGCAATTGTCCGGACAAGAAGTGTTTTTGCGAGGCCGGGCACACCGGTGATGATTGAATGTCCACCGACGAAGAGCGAAATCATGACCTGCTCGACGACTTCATCCTGACCAACGATCGTCTTGCGAATCTCACGAAGAATTCGCTCGCGTGCAGAGGCTAGCTTGTTCAGTAACTCCTCGTCCTGGATAACATTTGAGTCAACAGCCATTCATTCTCCTTTGAGCCATTTATTCTAAAAGTGCATCCCTTCCAACCGAGAATCGTCGCGCGGACGCGCTCTCGTGCAATATTCTTCAGTGGGTCAGCGCGTAGATGATGTAATTGACACCAAATTTATAAGATTCGTTGGTCTCCTCGATCGGACTGAACGGATTGTCCGACCACTGCCAGTAGTCGCTCATATCGTAGTTGTAGTTGATGACCATCATCAGCCGGCCAGATTCATCTTCGAGACCGTAGAACTCCGCTGGCGAATAGTATCCGGGCATTATCCTGAGATCGAGTGACTTGATCGAGAAGAAACAGTTGAATACCGGATGTGTCGCATCCAGTCTTTTCATTTGATATTCGGGAAATGCGCGTTGCAGATTGTTTCGCAGGAGGTACAACTGGTAATCGCTGCGGAAATCGTCGACCATGACGAATCCGCCACGAAGGCAGTACTCCCTCAGCCCGGCAATCTCCTTATCCGAAAGCTCCATAAAGCCTACTTCGCAGAGGTAGACAAATGGATACTTGAAGAGGTCCGGCTCATCGAAGCCAAAAATGGGTTCGTTGGTGTCAAGTGTCACATCAACCTTCGAGAGCTCGTGCATGATCCGCATGAGGTGCCGACCGGCGATCGGATAGTCGTGTGACCATGGCAGCCCCCCGTCACCAAGGTGCGGTGAGAACTGTCCCGAGAAGCCGACGTTGAAACGCGCGCGCGCGAATGTGAATCTTCCCGACAAGTCTTCATCGTTCTTCGGGACGTCGTAGATGCGGGGTCCGTCAGCCCGCGGCTTTCTAGGTGGCCGCTGCGCAAGCGCCAGCGAAGCGAGGAGGCAAGCTCCGAGCGCAATCGAGAGTGCCGCGAATTGCCGTCGTCTGAAGAAGTCTCTCAAGCTAATCCCTCTTACGGTCTGGTGATGCGCAGCAACAACTCCTGTGCCTTCTCGTATCCGGGTGCGATCTCGAGTGAGCGTAGAATTGAACGTCGGGCCTCACTAGTCTTTGCTGCCGAAAATTGCGCTGATGCCAGATTGTAGTATGCCTCAGCAAGATTCGGGGGGTTAAGCGCAAGCGCAACCCGGAACTCCCGAATCGCCGGTTCCGGCTGGTTGAGTTCAAGATGGGCCGTGCCGGCCAGTGCGTGCATTGCATACTCGTACGGGTTGACAAAAAAGCTCTGTCGCACCACGTCAAGGGCGCGCGCCGTCTCCTTCAGCTCCATCTTAAGCAGGGCGAGTCGCTTGAGTGCCGGGTAATTGGTTTCATCGACCTTGACCAGGCCTTCGAGCGTTTCAGCCACCGCCACCTTGTCCCCACGCTTTGCATAGATATCTGCCAATTGCTCATACGCGGTCCCGCCGCCAGTTTGAAATGGAAACAGTTCTATCGACCGTTTGAAGTGGGTCGCGGCGCTCTCCGTCTCGCCGTCGGTATTGAGCAAGACGCCAGCACGGAAGCTCAGGCTAAAGTCATCGGGATTGGCAGCAGCCGCTGCCAGCAGGGCTTCCTTTGAGAGCCGCGTGTTCGCCGCGCTCTTGGTTGAGGCCTCAACTGTCTTCAGGTATTTGCCTGCCTTACTCCGGATGAAGCCGTCGAACTCGCGATCAAAGTCCGATTGCGAAAGCTTAAGAACGCGTTGCAGTATCTCCGCAGTCTTGCCGCGTTCCCGATAGAGCCGCAACATTTCAAGAATCGCTTCGAAGCCATATCGCTCGGCAATGAATTCACACACTTGAGACGCCTCAAAATAGGCGAGCGAGAGATCATCAGGTCGCCGAGGTCTCATGAAGCCCGAATCGATGTCGGCGATCTTGAACCAGCGGCCCTCGATGAAAGCCTTGAGCACCGGCAGATTCCAGTCATCGCCCCACCCGGGTCGCGCCCGACGCTCCTCGTAGACAGAGAGTCCCTCGGAGAACCAGCGTGGAATCAGATGATCGGTGATCTGCAGCGTGACGACGTGGGTATACTCGTGCCAGAGCGTGCTGCCCCAATTGAATTGACCTCCAGGCCTCGCTGCGGGTGAATCGAGAGCGATCACCTGGCCAAAGCAAACTCCAAGCGCTCCGAGGCCGGGAAGCCCGAGAGTGCGCACGGCAAAATCGTCATGATTTGGAAACATCTCGACCCAGATTGGAGTTTTCGGCGTGAATTTGTACTTCGCCGCAAGACTTCGCGAAGCCTCTTCGAG